>JARLGN010000595.1 GCA_031292775.1 Acidobacteriota bacterium
ATCTCCGCCAAGATATTTGAAGCCAAAGTGGCGACGCTTGCCGTACAGAACCTGGTGCAACAAGGCGGTGAATTGAGCTATCTCTTGCTCCATGACCCCGAGTATCGCGAGAGAGTTCGCAAAGAACACCTTGTGCAGGCAGGTAAGAATGTGCGGTTGAAGAAGAACATCCGGCCGCTTTCGGAATTACTTGCCAGCGCCGTGCCCGGCTTTTGCTTTGATTTCCACGTGGTCTCTGCCGCGCCCCAGGAAGTGATTGAGTCGGCTCTGCAAGATATCATTCCCGCCGACCACATCCATGGCTCGCAACTGCATTATGACGGCGAGGGACGTGTGGAGTCCATCATCCGGGTAAACGCCGGATACGGTAAAGTGGCGGTGCTGGATGACTTACAGAAGAGATTTCAGGTCAGTCCTGAGCGCATTCTCTATGTTGGGGACGGCAGTTCTGACATCCACGTCATGCTCCATGTGAACCGGCGCGATGGCTACACCATTGCCGTTTCGCAGGGGCGGCACATCGCTCCCATTGCCAAGCGCACCGTCCTGAGCGACGACGCCCTTAGCATCATCGTCCCCATCCTGGAGGAAATTGCCGGCTGGGACGCTGCCGCCATCCGCGCGTTCTTTGAGGAACAAGGGCTCTTGATCCAGGAGTGGGACCGCGTGCGAGCAGATTGGCTTACCATCACCACACAACCCGCGCCCGTGATACGGCCGGAAGGGTAAGAAGTGGGCAGTAGGCAGTGGGCAACGTTCCCCAGAGAGGAACTCAATCATTATAGCCCTCCTCGATCGTAACAGGCCCAAAGGACCGAGCAATTTGGTGGAGATACGGCGGATCTCTGCCTACCGCCCACTGCCTGCTATCTTCCTACCGCTCGCCCCACTTCAACTTTTGCCGGAGGATCTCAAAGTACGGACGCGAGGGCGGCCGGACCAACTCCACGTGGGAATCGGCCTTGCGCATTCGCACCACGTCTTCACTATGCGCGGCGATGCCTACCTGGCCGTCGACGGTCAGGTAGGCAGCCTCGCGAAGACTCTTTACCGTCACCTCAATCTTAACGGTATTGGGAAGCACCAGTGGCCGATGGGTTAAGGTGTGGGCACAAATGGGAGTCACAAGGAAAGCTTCGACAGATGGGGTAACAATGGGGCCGCCCGCTGCCAGGGAATAAGCAGTTGACCCAGTGGGCGTGGAAACAATCAGGCCGTCTGACTTGTAGGTTGAAACCAGGTCCCCGTCCACCCGCAGCTCAAAGTCGAATATTCGCGCGATGGCGCCTTTGTTTAACACCACATCATTCAAAGCCAGAAATGGCGTGAGGATTTCATCGGCCCGGATCAATTCGCCTTCAATCTGCACACGGCGATCGGTCTCGTGAGTGCCGGCCACCACCATTTCCAGCGTGGGATAGAGCTCTTCCCGTGTCACTTCCGTAAGGAATCCGAGTCCGCCCAGGTTTACGGCCAGAATGGGAACCGGTTTGCGATTCAAGGCGCGGGCAGTGGCCAATAGAGTGCCGTCTCCACCCAGGACGACCAGCAAATCCACATTGGCCGGCATTTCATTGCGGGTCAGGCAGCGCTCTTTCGTCTCCATGATGGCGCCGGTTTCCTTGTCAATGAACACCTCAATATCGTGTCTGCGGAGCCATTCGAGCAAATCCGGAACAATCTCGCGGATTTCCACCTTCTTCGGTTTGGAAATAATGCCGACGCGTTTTATGGACATGGCAATATCCTACAATGCCTCGTGGATAGTGGATAGTGGATAGTAAAGGCAGTGGGTAGGGGCTCGGGGTTAGGGGTTAGGGATTAGGGAAACCAGCGCGGTGCTTCATTTTCCCTCACCCCTTTGGGGGAGAGGGAAGAAGAACTCTTCATTTTGGTGCCGGTGGGATAAGACACGAGATGGGTTCCACTAGCCACTAACCACCATCCACTAGCCACTGCTCTATCCACTCTTCACTTTCTTCCACACTGCATGCAGGAAGAATTCGTGATTCCCTTCCGCGCCCAACAGCGGGCTTTCCATTGACGACAATTTGCCGAAGCCAAGTTCAAGCAGTTTGCGCGAAACCTTGGCCACGGCCTCCTGGTGCTGTGCCGGGTCGCGCACGATGCCGCCTTTTCCCACCTGCCCTTTGCCCACTTCAAATTGGGGTTTGACCAGAACCACCATGTCCGCGGGGGATACAAGCAGGGGGACGAGCACAGGCAGTATCAAAGTAACGGAGATGAACGAAACATCAATCGTCACCAGATCAACCAGTTCGCCAATCCGATCGGCGGTCAGGTAGCGCGCATTGGTTTTCTCCATCACGACCACTCGCGAATCGCGCCGAATCTTCCAGTCGAGCTGATGGGTTCCGCCATCCACCGCATACACTTTGCCGGCGCCGTGCTGAAGCAGGCAGTCGGTAAAGCCTCCCGTGGAGGAGCCGACGTCGAGGCACACCCGCGAGTCGGGATTCAGGCGAAAGTGTTCCAGCGCGCCTTCCAGCTTCAGCCCGCCGCGGCTGACATACTTGGGAGGATCGCCCAAAAGTCGCAAAGCCGCCTGCGCGTTGACAAGAGCACCGCACTTCTCCTGCTTCTGTTCATCCACTAACACGGACCCCGCCAGAATAAGCCCCTGCGCCTTTTCGCGGGACTCCACCAGCCCTCGGTCCACAAGAAGACGGTCCAAGCGGATTTTTTGCGAGCGCTCGTGAATCATAAGCAGTCAGCCTACCGCCGTTGCAGAAAGAAAGATAGGGGGAAGGAGACAGAAGCTAGGAGTCAGAAGACAGGAGTCAGGAGTCAGCAGACGCTGGGACTTATGTACGCCGATTCTCCTGCCTATCTAAGAGGAGTCATGATTGGATCCTGGGCGAAGCGCCTTCGGCAGCAGCAGCTACCGCCTTCCGCCTGAGGTTCATTCGGAAATCGCGCAAGAGCCACGGCCGGAAAGACGGTTGCGGCTCGGACGCGCTGTATGCTGTTTGCCGTATTCTGTCTTCTAACTCCTGGCCTCCGCCTTCCGCCACGGCTCCAGGAAACGGGCCTGCCGGAAGTTGAGGGGACCGACATACGGATTGCGCAGGCGTATCGATTCCGCCGACCTCAACTCATTGCCGACCAAATATCAGCTTGACTTTGGGGCCCACCTCCGATTACTACGGTCCCAGTTCCACCTGGGGAGGAAGTATTCATTATGAGCAAGCCCACCATTCGTTTGATTCTGGTAGCTGCAATCAATGGTCTCATGCTTATGTTCACGTTCGCTCGTCCCGCCATCGCCGAGCAGCGCGTGCTATGGGAAATCGGCAAATTCGACCAGTCATCCTATGAATTCAGCACTCAAGTCGACTTCACCAATCCCGACTACAATCCGACATTCAAAATAGGTGAGAGTAACTCCAAGGATTGGCCTGCATCTCAGCCAGGCACTGCAACTAAGCGGGCAGGCTCACGTCCTCATCCGTACACGATCCTTTTCAACATTCCGGGATCCCCCAAGGGCTCCTATCGGCTCAGAATCGCCGTAATCTTGAATCGTTCTCGAATTCCCGACCTTCAGGTTGACCTCAACGGACATCGCGGAACGTACTTCTTCAAGCGCCAGGCGAACTACTACCCCGGCGATGACGGCGTCGAGTCCCCCATTTACGGCTGTGACACGATCGACATTGGTCTGCCGACCGAGGACATGCGTTCGGGCGAGAACAAACTCGTCCTGACGGCAATGGACGACCCCAAAGACGGAGAAGGTGAGTCCGCGCTGAAATATGACGCCCTGCGGCTGACCGAAGATTCGGATACCCACCTCCCGGTCGCTCCGCAGGCCGCTGTCGAGCCGACGGTCTTTTACACCGAGGCAGAGTCCCATCTGCGGGAATTGACCGACGTCACCGTCACTCTGAACACCAAGGTGACAAAGGGAGCAGTCAGTCTTGCCATTGGCAATCAGAGTTTTTCGGCTGAACTTGCTAATGCTGACGACTTCGGTCAGCAAAGGTTTCAATTCGCCATCCCAGAACTGACGGAAAAGACACCGGGGCGGTTGACGGTCCGAGTGAATGGCAAGGTCTACCGGTCGGATGTCCAGCTTTCTCCCCAGCGAAAGTGGACCATTTACGTCGTGCCGCACGCTCACCTTGACATCGGCTTCACAGATTATCAGGCCAAGGTGGCCGAGATCCACAACCGCAATGTCGATAAACTGCTTGATGAAATCGAAGAGCACCCCGAGATGCGGTTCAGTCTCGACGGTTCATGGATCGTGCGTCAGTACCTGATGTCGCGCAATACGCAGACGAAAGACCGGCTGCTCCGCTTGGTGCGTGAACGCAAAATCGCTGTGCCGGTGCAGTTGGCCAATCTGATGACCGGCTACCCAACCCTGGAAGAGCTCTTCCGTTCCACTTCCTATTCCCAATGGCTGCACCAAAAGGAGGGCTTCCCCTTCGAGTATGCCAACATCACCGACATCCCGAGCTATACGTGGTCCTATCCCTCAGTGTTGAGTTCCCTCGGCGTCAAATACTTCCTGGCAGCAGCGAATAGCGATCGGGGGCCCATCCTTCTTTACGGGCGCTGGAACGAAAAATCGCCGTTCTGGTGGCAGGGACCTGACGGCAACAAGGTGTTGATGTCTTATTCACGTCAGTATTCCCAGATCAACTTCATCTGCGGAATGCCTCCCCAGGAAGCTGCCTGCCGGCAGTCATTACCCACCTTCCTTGAGCAGTATGAGTCACCCTCGTACAAGCCCGATGCCGTGCTGATGTATGGGAGTCAAGCCGAGAACATGGACCTGATACCCGGCGAACCACAATTCGTAAAGGCGTGGAATGCGCGCTATGCCTATCCCAAGATGGTGCTCGCCACATTTCCCGAATATATGCACTACATCGAGCAGAATTATGGGCCCGCGCTTGATACCGTGGTCGGGGACGGAGGCCCTTACTGGGAAGACGGCTATGGCACGGATGCGCACTACCTGAGCATCGACCGATCGAGCCAGCAGCGGGCACCCTCCGCCGAAGAACTCTCAACCATCACGACGTTCCTGCAGAAAAATGTTTCGGGGCCGGTTGAGCAAGTGCGGCAAATGTGGGACGACATGGTCCTTTACGCCGAGCACACCTTCACTTCCTCAGGCGGCTATTCGCGGCCGGAGAGCGAAGAAACCCTCCGCCAGTTCGACACCAAAGACCAATTCGCCATTGAGGGACGGGAACGTGTGAACGCGATCCTCGACCAATCCTTCATCCAACTGGCAGACAAGATCCACATACCTGCGCCCGCCCTGATCGTTTTCAATTCGCTCAACTGGACCCGGAGCGATCTGGTAGAGACGGACCTTGATCGCGACGCAGTGATCGTGGACTATCCCGACAAGAACCCGGTTCCTTTCGAAGTGCTGGCCCATCATCCGGCTTATGATCGCGTTCGTTTCTTCGCCCGTGATGTCCCCGCCGTTGGATACCGCTGTTATCAAATCGTGAGCAATAAAGAGCACGCGGCGGATCGAGAAACCATGCTGCCAGTGTCGAACACCATCGAGAATGGCTATTACCGCATCGAGGTTGACCCTCAGGCTGGCGCCATCAAGAGCGTGTACGACAAACAGCTCAATCGCGAGCTGGTCGATTCGACTAGTCCTTATCACTTTAACCAGTATCTCTACGTTTCGGGAGGCGACAACAGGACACAGATCGTCAATCTGCGCAAGTCCATACCTCCCGCTGACTTGACGATAAGCGCTTCAGGCGGGGGCCGTGTAACCAGTGTCCGCAATACTCCCTTTGGGAAGATCCTGACCTACGAGACGAGCGGCTCACACGCCTCCTCGATTCAGACTGATGTACTGCTGTTTGACGGGGAAAAGAGGATCGAACTGGTCAACAGGGTGCACAAGGAGCCTTCGAATGATAAGGAAGCTATTTACTTCGCCTTTCCGGCGGCGGTCGAACACCCCTCGTTTAGCTACGAGATCCAGAACGGCTGGGTTGATCCGGCGCACGACCTGCTGAAGGGAGCGAACGTTGCCTGGTTCACGGTACAGCACTGGGTGAAGGTGGCGTCTGCTGACCTCAGCGTCGGGCTGGTTCCCATTGACTCGCCGTTGGTGACGTTTGGCGACATTAATCGCGGCACCTGGCCGGAGAAGTTCGAGCCCAAGGCCGGAACTATCTTCTCTTACGTCCTGAACAATTACTGGCACACCAATTTTCGCAGGGTGCAGAGTGGTGACTTCACATTCCGTTACGTCTTGACCAGCGGGCGGGAAATCACCCCAGGGGCAATGGCCCGGCTGGGTCGGTCGGCGATGACCCCGATCGAGATCCGGCAACTAACTGCAAATGACAAGTTCGGGGATCCGTCCGAACCGCTCACGCCTAATCCAACAAGCTTCCTTCAGGTGGCCGCGCCCGATGTCGTCGTGGTCGATTGGAAAATAGCAGAGGACGGTCAGGGCACTATCGTGCGCTTGCTTGAGAGCGGAGGGCAAACGACAACGGCGAAGCTGAGTTTCCCCTTGTTCACAATCAACCAGGCGTGGCAGACAAACGCCGCCGAGAAGAACGAGTCACAAGTGAACATTGAGAACCACTCCCTGACGGTGACTCTGAAGCCTCACGGGATTGTGACCTTGCGGCTTGTCCGCGAGGGGATAAATCGATAACGAGAGCGAGAGCAACCGGATGGAGTATGCCAGTGGATCAGCCCGAGCATACCGCGAAGCCAGCGTTCCAGAAAGCAAGAGGCGCACCTGAAGGGCGGAGCTATTTTCTACCGAACCGCCGCAATCCATATCTGAGGAACACAGAAACCGATGCTCTCTGCTGTCGCCCGTATCTGCAACGCCTCCACCAGCGCGGGGGATGCAGCATGGAACACTCGCCTCAGCTCTTCCACTGCCTCCGCGGGCGTATTGATTCGCCGGGTCCAGTCTGCGAAGTTCAGCGGGCGGCCGTTTTCCGTACAGTAGTCCACTTCCTCGAAACTAATGCGCAGCCCCGCGCCCGCAATCATTGCGCGCCACTCACTGGGCCGATAATTCCGAACATGGGATCGATCGCGGAGCTTTTCAATCTGGTTCCACTGGCGATCAAGAGACTCATCCTCCAAAGAGGTGCTGTCCACGATGACCACTCTCGCTCCGATTTTGGCAACACGTGCCATCTCCTTGATGGCACCCTGAGCATCGGCAAAATGGTGCGGAGCCTGTCGAACGGTTACGATGTCAAACATGCAATCCGGAAAGGGCAGCCGCTCGGCAATTCCCTCTCTGGTAACGACGTTCGAAAGCCCACGGGTGGCAGCGTTTCGCTGGGTCTCCAGAAGCATCTCCCCGGTCATATCATAGGCGATCACCTTGTTCACGCGGGGAGCCAGAGCCAGGGCTACGTGTCCGGGCCCCGTGGCGATGTCCAAGGCCAAATCTCCCGGTTGCGGGCGCGCAAGCTCGACGACTTTTCGCAGCGCACCCGGATCACTGTGCACCCCACTGGTGGTGTAAGCTGCCGCAGCGGGACCAAACTGGGCGTGCACCCTGTCGTTTATTTCCGCTGCGGCACTTTGTCCTACGCATGGTTGCTTTGCCATTCTGGTCACCTCTGCGAACAACATAAGAGGTTAAAGCTATATCTGTCCAATATTGCCTTTGTATCGTGTGATACATATGATATATGACCATGGAACTTCGCCATCTTCGATACTTTGCGGCAGTCGCGGAGGAGTTGAACTTCACCCGAGCGGCAGAACGCTTGCATATTGCCCAGCCTCCTCTAAGCCAGCAGATTCGCCAATTCGAAGATGAATTGGGAGTGGAACTATTCCATCGCACCAAGCACCACGTTCAACTGACGGATGCAGGCCGGGCGGTGCTGGCGGAGGCACAACGCACGCTTGCCCAGGCGAACAAGGTTGCGATTGTAGCCCGTCGAAGCGCGCAGGGCTTGGCTGGGGACCTCAACATCGGCTTTTCCGGCTCAGCACCCCATACTGTATTGCCGAAGATCCTGCGGGCCTTCCGTTCACAGTTCGCGGCGATAACCTTGAAGCTGCATGAACTCAGCACGGAGCAACAGCTCGAATGTCTGGCGGCAGGAAGCATCGACGTCGGGTTCATCCGCTTGCCGGTCGAGAACCCGGACGCTTCCTTAATCGTGAAACCCATTTTGCGGGAAGCGCTCATATTAGCCGTCCCCAAGGGGCATGCGCTCGGCCGGTTGCGCGCGGTGCCGGTCCGATCCCTGGCGAAGGCCCCCTTTATCCGATTCCCACGGCGTGTTGCTCCGGGGCTTTATGACCAGATTGACAGGATGTGCAGCCGCGCGGGATTTAAGCCAAGAGTCGTACAAGAAGCTCTGCAGATTCAAACAACAATCAGCCTTGTCGCGGCCGGACTTGGCATTGCCATTGTTCCGGAATCGATTCAGAGCCTTCATCCCGAACAGGTGGTTTATCGGCCGCTGATCAGGCCGGCAGCAATGACCGAAATGGGAATCGCCTACGAGGGGGAAAACAATTCGCCCGTCCTGCGGGTGTTCCTTGGTGTTGTTACCGCTATGGCACAGGTTCAAGGCAAGAGAAACGCTCCTTCCTGTTGACGTGGTGGGCACTGGGACACGGGATTCTGATAGGACATAGGACCCGGTCGGTACATGAGGCAATTTCCTGAATCCCTGATCTCGAATCCTGCTCTTCCTAGCCGGTACTCTTCATCCCGAAGGCAATACCACCAACGGTAATTTGCAATAGATGAAACAGCGCCGCGGCTTCCGCTTTTCCGGATCCTTTCTTCTGACTCGTGGCTCCTGATTCCGGGCTCCCGGCTCCCGACTTCCGCCATTGTTCCAGGAAGTAGGTTTGCAGGAAGTTGAGGGGATCGACATACGGATTGCGCAGGCGAATCGATTCCGCCAGTACGTGTTGGCCGGCCAGCAGCATTGAGGCGCCGGATGTTTCCAGCACGCCGCGCACGCTGCGGCGGTATTCCTCCTCAATACTCTTGAAAATCCTCTGGCCGAGGGCGCGCGGACGCACCAGGCTGGCATAAAGGCTGGCGATATACAAATCGGTCTTGGCCAGCGAGTGTTCGGCGTTGTTGATCAGGTTAAAGAAAAACGGCCATCCCTCGTGCATGCTCCGCAAAATATCAACACCGTGGGGAGCATGGTCGCGCTGGAATTTTTCCAGTGCGTGGCCCAGGCCGAACCACGCCGGAAGCAGGTGCCGGGACTGCGTCCACGCGAAGACCCAGGGAATGGCCCGCAGGTCATGGATGCCCTTCGCTCCCCGGCGGCGGGCAGGGCGCGAACCAAGCCGAATTTGCTCAATCAAATCGATGGGCGTCGCCTGGCGGAAGTAATCCACAAAATCCGGTGTCTCATAAACAAGCTTGCGGTAGAAATCACGGCTGCTGGCGGCAAGTTCCATGGCATAACCTTCCCATTCCGGAACCCTGGCCGTTTCCACACGGAGGGAATGCAGCAGGTGCGCGTCAAGCACCGAGGTGACCAACTGCTCAAGGTTCCGCTCGGCGATGGCAGGGTTGGAATACTTGAGCGAAACAACTTCTCCCTGTTCGGTAATTCGCAGCCTGCCACCCGGCGCCGCAAACGGTTGCGCCTGAATGCTGCGGTGTGATTGCCCTCCGCCGCGGTCGATGGTGCCGCCCTTGCCGTGAAACAAGGAGAAGCGCACACGGTATTTTTCCGCCACCCGCGCCAGGCGTTTCTGGGCATCGAAGAGTCCCCAATTTGCCGCCACGTATCCGCCATCTTTGACGGAGTCCGAATATCCCAACATCACTTCCTGAAAGTCCTGGCGAGAACGCAGAATACGGCGGTAAAGAGGATCGGCAAACAACTCCTCCATAATTCGCGGTCCGGCTTGCAGATCATCCAGGGTTTCGAAGAGGGGGATGACGTCCAGATGCGATATCAGGTCACTGCCACGGGGTTCGACGAGGCACGCCTGCCGCCCCAGGAGCACGACATCCCACATATCCGCCGCGCTTGATGTCATGCTCAAAATGTAACGATGCGCCGCCGCTTCACCATTGCGTTCCTGGATGGTGCGAAGGGCGCGAAATTCCTCCAGCACGTGCTGCGTGCTCGCGGAATAAGACAACCGCGACACTGGCTTAAAAAGCATCTGCTTGATGGATTGAATGCGCGCTTCCACCGGTTGCGTGGGCAGGTGCGCCTGGCTCAGAACTTCATCCGCCGCGCCGCGGGTGGCATGTGAGTGGGTGCGGAAATCCAGGCTGGCGCCGTGAAAACCAAAAACCTGTGAAGCCACACGCAAACGGCCAGGGCCCAATCGCGCAATGCGAGGACTGGGATAGGCCGTAAGGAGGTCCGTCAGCTTGCGAAGTTCTGCGGTAAATTCCTGCGGTGTCGCGTAGGCGCCCGCGGCACGTTCCACCGTGCGCTCCAGCCGCCACATCATGATGCGCAGCTTGCGCCGGTAAAGTTCACTGGGTTGGTCGGTGGCTTCGAAAACGCGGGTGGCGGGAAAACGCCGCATGTCCCGATTGATTTCACGCCGCAAAGCGGATTCGAACTTCAGGTCACGGCAGGGGAACGACGCCCAGCCCAACATGCGGCGGCACGCATCGTGGTAATAGCGAAGAATGCTCCGGCGTACCTGCTCCGCCGCGTCCAAGCTTGTCTCCGGCGTGACGAAGGGATTGCCATCGCGGTCCGTCCCCACCCAGGAACCAACGCTCAGAAAGGGCGCAGGCTCTGGAAGCTGCGGATAGCGGCGAGCCATCTCCGCGCAAAACCTGTCCCAAAAACTTCCCG
>JARLGN010000596.1 GCA_031292775.1 Acidobacteriota bacterium
GGAGAAACTCCGATTCGCGGATGGGGCGTATTCCCTTACCAGTCTCCGCAATAAGGTGAGTGGCCGCGAGTACGTAACCGGCGGAAGCCCTTCGGAGGAGTTCCGCATTACCGTGAATGGCGACGTCTATACAGGGAGCAAGGGAGGATGGCGGTGGAAGGGCGGCGACGCCAAGGTTCTGCCGCAGGGAGAAATCCTGCTGGCCGTTAGCCTCGAGAATGCACTGCTGCGGGTGGAAAAGAGCTATGTGATTTATCCCGGCTCCAGCATCATCCGGCAATGGACGCGCTATGAAAATGCGGGTTCGCATGCGATCAAAATTGACGACCCTTACTTCCTGTCCTTTCGCGTAGGGGCAGAGGAGACAAACCCGCGAGTCCTCAATTACATGACCGGCGGGGGATACTACACTGGCAGCCAGATCCTGAAGGAAGTTCCCTTTGCCAAAACCTACGCGCACACTTTCGATTCCACTGACAAGCCGGAGCGCACCACCATTGGAGGCCTCAATTATGGATCGGGCCTGCCGTGGGGATCGGGAGTCTACATGCCCTGGTTTTGCATCCGGGAACCGGCACCGGGCGCAGGAGTGTTTGTTGGCTTTGACTACTACGGCCGGTGGGCAGCCGAAGTGGGAAACCAGTTTGGCGCACCGGGATATTTCGGCTTGCACATTGCCGGCTATCAAAAGGAACTTGCCCCCGGCGAGTCGATTGAAACTCCCAAAGCCTTCACCGGACTTTTTACCGGCGACCTCGACGCCATGGGAAACCAGCTCAAGGCGTGGCAATACCAATATCTTTGGGACCTCACCAGTAACACCTATTTCGCCAAAATCCGCTTTGCCATTGAACTGCGCCGGCGGCCCGGAGGCAAACCCATCTACGGTGGAGGCACTCAGGAAAATTGGGATTACCGGCTCGCGGAGCTTTTCCGCAGCGTCGATATCATCCGCTACCTTGGCGGTGACATCCTGTGGCAGGACGCCGGCTGGCACGACCTGATTGGCGACAACGATGGGCCGGACTTCGCGCAGGCTACGCGCTATCTGCACAAATATGGAATGAACTTGACCGTCTGGTTGCCCATCTACTGTACGGTGCAAAAGGAATCGCGCGTTTACCAGGAACATCCCGACTGGCTCAATGATCCCGCCGCTCCCACCACAACCTTGGACACATCCAAGCAAGAAGTGATCGATTACCTGCGGAATCAGCTTAAAGAAAAGGAGACAAGTTGGGGAGACTTCCAATGGCGGCAGGATGGATCCGCGGTGGAGCCCGTGAATGGAAATCAGACTCCCATGCTGGAGCAGTACCACAATTTCACCGATCTCCAACAAGAGTTTCGGCGTCTCTACCCCGGATCTTCCATCGATCTCTGCTCCGGTGGCGGAAACCTGATGGGTTACGAAAGTCTTCGGGTCAGTGACGTCAGCCAGCTTACGGATAGCGGTTCCCTCTTCATCGCGAATTACTATTCTTCCTACCTGTTTCCTCCCGACAAAATTGATGACTGGACGCGCGACTCCAACTTCACCTGGGAGGACGCACGATCGAGCCTGACCATGGCCGCAGCGTGGTTTGGCGATCACGGGGTGACTGATCCCGAGCCTGGATTGTGGCTCAACGATGGCTTGGAGAATATGCGCCGCAATTTTGAAATCTATCATTACCTGGTCGCACAGGGTGTGGGCGGGCGCTGGACCCTGGTCTACCACCCGCGCGTGGAAGGCGATGACCCCATCTTCTACTTCCAGAGGCTCAGCCAGGATGGCAAACGCGGCGTGATCGTCCTGAAGCATTTCCTTAAGGGGAACGTCACCATTTACCCCAAGGGTTTGCAGGCAGACGAAAAATACGATGTCCGGTTTGAGATGTCGAAGCGAGTGGCCATGCGGACCGGCGCCGACCTGATGAAGACTGGCATCAGCCTGTTGAATCCCCCGCCGGGCGAACTTGTGTACCTCGGGTTGCCCAACGTCCCCGGCAGCGGGAACGACCGCACTCCGCCTTCCGACCCTGCGAACGTTCGCAAACGAGTGGGGACCAACTTCACCGTAACCGGCGTGGAGCTGGAATGGGAACCTTCGACGGACAACAACTGGCTCTCGGACTACCAGATTTACCGCGACGGAGAGATGATCGATAAAGTGGCCAAGGGCACCTACTACTTTGACCACAGCAATGGACCCTCGAATCTCTCGGCAAGCTACCAGGTGCAAGCCGTCGATGGGGATGGCAATGGTTCGCGGCGAGTGGAGGCTGTGAAGGTGGAGGGAGAGCCGGTGACCTTCACCGCGTGGGGCGGCTACCTTTCCGGCAAGGACTACAGCTACCAGGAAGCGAATGGGTGGTCGTACGAAGAGTGGACGGATGTCATGACCTGCTCGGGAAATACTCGCTGCCATTGGGTGTCCAGGCCCGCAAAGATGATGTGGAACGGCGCGCGCGGTCACATGGGCCTTTACGAAGGCGCGGCGGGAACTGAAAGGGCTTCCATCGGCGCGTCGTGGTTGCACCCCGGCGACTCGGCCGACGCGGTCCGCATTTTCACCCTCCCTTACTCCGGCCAGGTGACGGTTACCGGGACGATCCACAAGGACATTTACCATACTCACGGCGACGGAGTGCGCGCGAAAGTGCTGAAGGGCGACCAGCAATTGTGGCCCGCCACCGGCTGGGAAACCATCGCCGGCAACGACACGGCCGGGAAGACGATGGAACTGAAGATGTCCGTCGTGAAGGACGAGAAACTCTACTTTGTGGTAAACGATAACGCCAATGCGGATGACGACGACACCGTCTGGAACCCCCAAATCACTTACGACCGGATCGACACCACCCTGGAACGGGCGCAGCGGACGGTTATTGATGATGCCAACAGCGCCGTCCGCTACTCGGGCCGCGGGTGGCAGGAATTGGGCATTGGCGCTACGCGGGATCAAGGGTACCTTCCCGGTCTGATCAAAGGGACGCTCGCCATTAGCGGGATCCCCGGCGACAAGATGACTTTCAAGTTCCGTGGGACAGGCGTGGAAATCATCGGGGATACCGGCGACAATCGCGGCGTTGCCAATATCGCTCTTGATGGGAAACCGATTGCCACCATTGACACCTTCGTGCCCGAGGATGGACGGCCGGGGCCAGCCGTGGATTCGGTCACCCCGACCCGCGTACCCACTCTGTGGGCCACACTTCCCTCCAAGCGCCTGTGGGGAGTGGATGGTTTGGCAAATGGTGAACATACCCTTGAGCTGACCATTACCGGTTTGAAGAACAAAGAGAGCGCCGGCACGTTTGTCGGAATCGACGCGCTGGTGATCCTCAATGGAAATGCCCTGAGCGATAAGCAGTAATCGTCATGCGGCAAGACCAGAGGCTTGACGGTGGCTGACCCCTCAAAGGGCCTGATCGCTACCGCCGGGAAGAGACCCCTCACCCGACCTCGTCCCTCGGCCACCCTCTCCCCGGGGAGAGGGGAAACCTGATTTCAGCGCGCCGGTGCGCGCGATGCTTCTTTCCCACTCCGCGGGAGGCTGTTTCAAAACTGGCAAAATCACGGTTTTATAATGTATATTCAATAACTCACACTATTTACAATAATACAATACCTATAGTTGAAACAGCATCGAGGGGAGAGATGGATTTTGATTTACTTCCCTCGCCCCCTTGGGGGAGAGGGTGGACCGCAACCGGCGCTTTCACCAGCCGGGGCGGGACGGGTGAGGGGGTCACCCAATAACCATTCTCCACTTAATCCCCTGAAACGCATTAAGTGAACAGTACTAATGCTAACTCTCCAACCCCGGCAGCGTCCCACGAATCTCCTGAATCAACTCCCCCACCGAACTTGCCCTGCCACTGAATACTGACGCCAGAATGAGCAGCCCGAACAGCGTGTCTTCGTCATAGGGTGTAATGCGGCAGCTCGTGGCAAAGCGCTTCTGAATGGCCGCGCGCAGGACTTTCAACTTGCAGGCCAATCCTCCCGAAAACAACAAATTCTTCCAGGCGCTTTCCGGCCAGAGGCGGAGCGCGTGGTCATAATTGCCGTCGGCCATATGTTTGAATGCCGCGCTAAAGAGCTGCCCAACCGTCAGATTGCTTCCCCGAATGTTGGCAATTTGGCCGCGGCCCAGGCGCGGGGGGCCGAAGAAATTCAGGTCCACATCCAGGCCGTTTTCAGGAGCCTCCGCCGCGGCCTGCGCAATCCACTTCCACGGATCCTGCAATTCCACTCCCTGTGCCTTCGCCACCTCGCACAACAGATCAACCAGCACGTTCAGAGAGCGTCCTGCGGGTAAGCCGGTAAATGTAATGAGGAACTTTCCATCAAAGAAGGGGCGGGTTTGATAGTCGCCGAGGGTAAGTCCCGGCATCATGCGGCTGACTTGCGAACCCGTGGCGATATTCAGCGACAACTCTTCCGCGCCGAACAACGCGCCCGCCAGCGCGCACTGGTAATCTCCCACGGGGGCATAGCACGGCACAGGCTTGCCGTTCACATTGAGGTGTCCCACCACCTGACCTTGTTTGCGCAGCAAAGGCCAGCGCAGATGGTCGAGCCCAAGCCGTTCGATCACCGCTTCATGCCAGCATAGAGTTTCCAGGTTGAGCACGCTGTAGGCTGCGGCGTTGGTCACCTCCGCTCCCGGATCGGAACCGCATAACGAGCTGAGTACGAAGTCCGCCACGGACACCGGCGTCAACCCCGGCGCTAGAATTCCCTGCTCTTTCATCCAGAAGAGATAGCAAAGGGGCCGGCCGGGATCGAGTTCATTTCCGAGCTGCCGAATGTGCTGGAGGTCCAACCGCCTCGTGAGGACTTCAAGATAAGATCCCGCCCCGGAGAAATGAGGCATCAGCGCGCGTTGGTCCCGCCATGTCACGCAGTTTGACGCCGGCTCACCGCGGCCGTTCATCAGGACCATTCCGTGCATCTGCGTGCACATTACGATGCCTTCACAATCGGGAGCGTGCAGAGCCAGTTCCGCAATCAAAGCCCGCACCGCAGCCAGAATCGCGCTCGGTTCGTACTCGCAAATCAACGGATTCGGATTAGCCAAAGCAGGCGGGAAAGGCGCGCGCCACACGTGCTCAAGGCGCCGCCCCTCCAGATTCAGCACCGCTCCTTTGATGAATGAGGTCCCCAGATCAATTCCAAGAAATGACATCTTCCCTCCGCATTACGATTCCCATCAGTGGTGCTTTGCGAGTGCCGATTTGCGCTTCGAGAATACCGCGTTTTGAAATCCCC
>JARLGN010000597.1 GCA_031292775.1 Acidobacteriota bacterium
AGTTCGCGTGCTGAACCCCAAAGGCGCCACTGACGCCAAAGTCCGCGTGCTTATTGAGTCCAGCGACGGTCATGAAACGTGGGGAACCGTAGGTGTTTCGGAAAACCTGATCGAGGCCAGTTGGCAGGCCCTGGTCGACAGTATTACGTATAAACTTAAAAAGGAGTATGGTTACAAGCGCAAGTTGGCAGAGTAAGGCCGCGGAAGCCGTTCCGAATTTGAGCAGAGGAAACTGGCGACCCCCTCACCCGTCTCGCCCCGGCTGATGAAAACGCCGGTTGCGATCCACCCTCTCCCCCAAAGGGGCGAGGGGAGGGATATCGAGTTGTCGGCGCGATGTTATTTGAATGTATAGAGAGTCACGAATCCAGCTCTAAAACAACAAATCATCTGCCCTCGCCCCCTTGGGGGAGAGGGGGGACCGCAAGGCGGTGGGTGAGGGGGTTTTAGGGCGAAGCGCCGTAAGCTTAGCAAGGTAGTAAATCTAATTTCAACATATCCGGCGGCCACCTTTGTAGATGGAAGCTGCGGGAGGGTAAGGAAAAGTGAAAGCACTCGTAAAAAGTAAAAGGGAACCTGGACTATGGCTTGAGGAAGTCGAGAAGCCGAAAATTGGTATTAATGACGTGCTCATTCGGGTGAATCGCACCGGAATCTGCGGCACCGATCTGCACATTTATCAGTGGGATGACTGGGCCCAAAAAACCATCCATGTGCCGTTGGTCATCGGGCATGAATTTGTCGGCGAAATTGTGGAAGTGGGTTCGAATGTCGCCGACTTTTACCCTGGCGACATTGTGAGTGGTGAAGGGCACGTGACCTGCGGGCGGTGCCGGAATTGCCTGGCAGGCCGCCGTCATCTTTGCGCCCACACAGAAGGCGTGGGAGTGAATCGGGCCGGAGCATTCGCGGAATTCATCGCGCTGCCGATGAGCAACATCTGGAGGCATAGTCCCTCCATTGACCAGGACATTGCGGCGATCTTCGATCCGTTCGGGAACGCCGTTCACACTGCCCTGTCGTTTCCCCTGCTGGGAGAGGATGTGCTGGTCACCGGGGCCGGTCCCATCGGCCTGATGGGTGCGGCGGTGGCAAAACATGCCGGCGCCCGGTACGTGGTGATAACCGACGTCAATCCGTTTCGTCTTGAACTTGCCCGGAAGATGGGCGTGACCGTAGCTCTGAACCTTCGCGAAGGTACTCTGGCCCAGGTGCAAAAGAAACTGGGCATGCTGGAAGGGTTCGACGTGGGGCTCGAGATGTCGGGCAATGGGGAAGCGCTTCGCGATATGCTGGCCAACATGAGCCACGGGGGTAAGATTGCCATGCTGGGGATTCCCAAGCATGAATCGGTGGTGGACTTGAACCCGATAATTTTCAAGCTGCTGACCGTCAAGGGAATCTACGGACGCGAGATGTATGAAACCTGGTACAAGATGACGATGATGCTTCAATGCGGGTTGGATATCAGCCCCGTGATCACGCATCGCTATGACTGTAACGATTTCATCAAGGGCTTCGAGGCCATGGACTCGGGTGAATGCGCCAAGGTCATTCTCAACTGGAACTGAAACCATCAGGTTGCGGAGGAGCGAGCCATGAAGGAACGGCGACCCATCAAAGACCGTTTTAAGGATAAGGTGGCGGTTATCAGCGGTGGCTCGTCGGGCATTGGCAAATCCATTTTGGAGGAGATTTGCAAGGAAGGGGCCTCGGCGGTCTTTACCGGCACGCGCGACACCGGTCATCAGATCGCACGGGAGATGAGCGATGCGGGATTTCACGTGGCGTATTGCCAGGGCGATATGGCCCGCGAGCAATTCTGCCGGGACGTCGTGGCCCTGTGTCTCGAAAAATTCGGCAAGATTAACTATCTGTTCAACAATGCGTTCTCCTTCACCGCCAAGGCGCTGGATGCCTCGCGCGATGACTGGGAGCGGGTTTGGCAGGTGGGCCCCATGGCTTTTGCCCTGATGGGTTCGCTGGTCGCGGAACCCATGAAGGCGCAGGGCGGGGGATCCATCGTAAATATGTCGAGCATCTCAGCCTTTATCGCCCAGCCGAACCGTTGGACTTACAACACCGCGAAAGGGGCTGTGCACACCCTGACCAAGTGCATGGCCCTCGACCTTGCATCGTACGGCATCCGGGTAAATAGCGTCAGCCCGGGTTGGATTTGGACCCGCGAAGTGGATAATGCCGCCGGGGGCGACCGGGCCAGATGGGAGCCGGTGTGGGGGCAGTATCACATGCTGGAACGATGTGGCGAGGCCGTGGAATGCGCGGGCCCCGTTCTTTTCCTCTTCAGCGACGATTCCTCTTTTATAACCGGAGCGGATATTCCCATCGACGGTGGCTATGAAAGCATGGGGCCTGAAGGCTTGGGCAAGACCAGCAAGTTTGCGGGGTCAAAGTAACCATTGGTTCATCGGGCCATCGGCTCATTGAGCCATTGAAAATCACCAAATGGCCAGATGGCCCGATGAACCGATCCGCATGGGGGCGCACGATGACCTATGAAATCCAGGTGCTGAAGATGGGGCAGTGCGAAGTCCCGGGTCCGGAGGTCTATTGGATGAGCGCCTGGGACACCTGGGAGACCTTAAACTTCTGGATGGTCGTTATTCGCGGCGGCGGGAAAACGCTGGTCATCAATACGGGTCCGCCCCCGGATATTACCGCTCTGAACGATGCCTGGAAGAAAGCCATCGATGCGCGGTCGCAGATGGTGCGGCAGGAAATTGAACGGCCGGAGAATGCCCTGGCGGAACTGGGGATAGAACCCTCTGACGTCGACTACGTGTTGATCACACCTCTCCAGGCCTATGCTACGGGGAATATTCCCCTTTTTACCAACGCCACAATTTGCATTTCCAAGCGCGGCTGGATTGAAGACTTCCACGCCCCCAAATACGAAATGCATATTCCGCGCAAGCTTCGCATTCCTGATCACACGCTGCAATACCTGGAGATCGAGGCGCCGGAAAAGTTGCGATTGCTTGAGGATGAGGACGAGATTATTCCGGGCATCAACGCATTCTGGACAGGCTGTCACCATCGTTCGTCCATGGCCTATTCAATCGATACTTCGGCGGGAAAGGTCATTGCTTCCGACTGCTTTTTCAAGTATCGAAACGTTGAGGAGCACATTCCTTTGGGGATTATGGAAAGCCTGGATGAATGTATGGGCGCGTACAAGCGTATTCGAACGCAAGGCGACGTGCTGCTGCCCCTGTACGATCCCCTTGTGCCCGGGCGCCTGAAGGAAGAGCTGGCACAACACTAGACGTCGATTCGGTAGAGCGACGCGTCGCCAAGCCATCCATCGGGAAAAGCGAACACGCGCGTCATGTGCAGAGCGATCTGCTTCGTCTCACGATCTTCGCGAGCATAAGGACTCGATAGCATCAGGATTTCACTCTCGCCAGGCTGCCGGTCATCGACTTTGATCAAGCTCTCGCGGATCAGAAGGCCGGAGTCCTGATCAACCTCTCCCACAAAGAAGGGGTACCGCGGACTATTTCCGTGAGGGTTGATGGGGCTGATATTTCCCAGCCAATAGAGCTTTCCGTTGGAGTGACGCAGGAGTTGGGAGCAGGAAGAAGGGGAGTAGAAGGGATCCCCATTGGTATAGGTCCAGGGTGCTGGTTTGGTCCAATGCCAGCCGCCGTCACTGGAGTAGGAAATCCAACGATAACCTGGAAGGGTGGTCTTCTTGGAGTTCGACCCGCGCATTACCATGATGACCCGACCGTCGGCCAACGTGCCAATCGCGGCCTCGTCCATTCCGCGCGTGGATCGATCAGGATCGGCTTTGACAGTGTCGCCCATTTTCCATTCGAGCTGTTTACCCTTCCATCGGGCGTGCAACACGGCGCAATCGGTGTACGTGTAACCGCCGCCAGGGTTGAACAATTTGCCATCGGGGCCGAGCGGCGTGGTTTGAACGGGCAAAAGAATGGTTCCGTCTTTGCGGGTAATGGGCAGGCACGGGACGTCGCCCAGCATCACGGCATTCTTGCCCGTGTAGATACCTGGGAGCGCATGAGTCGCGTTGAATTCCTTGCCATGCTGAATGATCTGGTATTTCCCTTCGCCGTCCACCGAGTAGAAGATGTTCCACTGGCGCATGCCTTCCAGCGGATCGTCGGTCGGCAGGATGCCCTCGCACCAGAACCGGATGAACCGGCCGGTATGCGGATCGATATAACCGGCGCGCAGGTGCTTTCGCCACATGCCCTCGGGACGTTTCTCGCCGGTCCTTACTTCCGTGGGAGCACTCCAGGTGCGGCCATTGTCCTCGGAGTTCCGAAGATAGGCCACGTCAACGGTGTCGGACCGGCTCATCCGCTCTTCTATGGAAAGCAGGGAACCGCCCGTGGCTTGCGTGTAAAACGCATACGCGTAGACGGTGGTTCCTTTGCCCGGCGACCGGAGAAAGATTTCACGCGTCACGCGCTCGTGCGTGGGGGGTGGTACCAGCAAAACCATGGATGTTGCCAGAAAATCACGTCGATTCATTCAACCTCCGCTGTAATTCTTCCGAAAGATGCCCAAAGGCAATCTGAATCGGCCGCTCGTTTTTGTCAAGATAATATCCGGGTACGTGAAGGGTATTTGCCTTCGTTTTGTCGACGGGTTATACTTTCTTTTAAGGTTTGGAACTGCCAGCGTCTGCGGAGTGAGGGCCCTGCTTCATTAGGTGACGCCAGGTTGAATGCCTGGCTGAATGTCCTCGACCAACTTTGACTCTTTTCTCGGGAGGTGGCACCTCGCGGGTGCCAATTTTTGCTTATGGATCGAAGAGAATTCCTTGGTGTTTTGGGTACGACGGCGGCAATGAGATTTGCCCCGACGGAAGGGCCAGCCTCCCCGCTTCATGATGATATCTATCCCGATTTGGTGAAGAGCGCAGATCTCGTTGTTGCGAAATGGATTACCAACCAACAAGCCAATGGGGGGCTGCTCGATGAGCATGGCGTCCCCTCGGTGGGAACGTCCGCCATCTTTTTCAGTCACCTGACCGCTCTATATTTGGCTCCTGAGTCCAATTACTATCACAGCGCTGAATTGCTCGACCGGATGGACCGCGTACTGGATTATCTGTTGCGTGTCCAGCATCCTGACGGCACCATTGACCTCTATATCACAAACTTTGCCTCCCCTCCCGACACGGGCTTTATATTGGATATGCTCGGACCTGCTGCCGAGGTGATGAGGGCTCGCAAGGACCCCACAACTCGCCCCGTGCAGGAGAAATTGGAAACGTTTATCCGCCGGGCCGGTGAAGGGTTGATTACCGGTGGCGTCCACACTCCCAACCATCGATGGGTTGTTTCGGCAGCCTTGTCTCGCTGCAATCATTTGTTCCCCGATCCCCGCTATCTCGCGCGCATTAACCAGTGGTTGGCCGAAGGGCTCGACCTGGACTCCGAAGGCCAATTTACTGAGCACAGCACCGGCGGGTACGACGAGGTCAGCGACAATGCATTTATGACCTTGGGCCGGATGCTTAACCGCCCCGATTTGTTGGCGCTGGTGCGACGAAATCTGGAAACGCTGATCTTCTTCCTGCACCCCAACGATGAGATTGCTACGGACATCTCTCATCGCCAGGATCGCTTCATGGCTATCTCCATCCTGCGGTACTACCATATTTACCGCTTCATGGCGTATCACGATCAGAATGGGCGGTTCGCCAGCGTCGCGAACTACATTGAGCGCAACCATCTTGCTTCCATGGGTGGATATCTGATCAATTTCATGGAGATTCCAGAGCTTCGCCAAAAGCTCCCGCCTCGTGAGCCGATTTCCACTGACTACGAGAAGTATTACCCCCATTCTTCATTCGCGCATATCCGCCGCGGCGATCGCAGTGCCTGCGTTTTGGGTGATGATTACCGGTTCTTTTCCTTCCGCAACGGTGGGTCCGTCATTGAGGCTGTCCGCATGGCGAGTTGCTATTTTGGAAGAGGGCAATTTAACGGGCCTATCCAG
>JARLGN010000598.1 GCA_031292775.1 Acidobacteriota bacterium
ACCTGGACTGTGCCGATAGGAATGTCGGAGGGCATACCTATGACGGTACTGCACCGGGTTGGCCGGTGTGCGACCCTGCTGGTGTGGGCATTGGCATTTCTGCCGCGCGTGGCTCACGCCCGGCCGCAAAACGCACTGCTGCCCGATGGCGTTTGCGGCGACGGCCAATCCATGTTGGAAGCCACCCAGGCGGGTAACGCCATGGTCCGGCAGACTCTTGCCGCAGGCATGCCCTGGGGTGAGAAATCCCTCAATGAATACGTAAATCGTTTGGGCCAGAACCTGGCGCGCAGCAGCGGAAGTCAGCAGGTTTTTGCCTTCTATGTTCTCTACGATCCCCGAGTCAATGCGCGATCGTTTCCCGGTGGATACATCGTGATCAATTCCGGAGCGATTAGTCTGGCGGAAAGCGAGGCTGAACTGGCTTCGGTCTTGTCTCATGAAATAGCCCATGAGAACTCCTGCGATTGGCGAACCACGCCTGGGAAGGGCAATCTCATAGGATTGATTCCCCTTGTTCCTGTGGCGGTATTGGCGGGGCCGGCAGGGATTGCGCTGGTGGCGGGGAGCGGTTGGGTGGCGACGGTAGCGCGCGCCCACTTTAGCCGGACGGAGGAGCAGCGGGCCGACCGCCTTGCGGCTCAGTACCTTGTCCGTGCCGGCTACGACCCCTATGCAGCGGTGAGATTCTTTCAGCACCTTCAGGATGAAGAACAACGCAGTGGCGGGGAACCCGGCGGCTTGCTGGCCACACACCCGCGCGCCGTGGATCGGCGAAAGAAGCTGGAGAAAATCATCCCTAATCTTCCCCCGCCGGAATTTGCCCTGCACGACGACGCGGAATTTCTCCAGATGCGCCGCGCGGTTCGGGATTACGACGCAATCTACTCGCGGGTGTTGGGCGTGCGTGTGCCCGGACACGATGCGCCTCCCCCCGAGCTTTCACGCCGGTCGCGTTAAACTCCATCATCGTGGCCCGGATTCTTCATGAATCTCTTGCGCCGATGGAGAGCGGCAAAGAATTTCGCACAGAGGTCACGGAGTTAAGGCACAGAGACCGCAGAAGGGTACCGGGATGTTCGCTGCGTACTCTGTATTGCAACACCGTAAATTCTTGTTTTGATGGCAAACGTTTTTGTGCCCTTTTTGAAAGTTGGAGGCAGAGAGAAGAGACCCCTCATCCGCTTCGTACCTCAGCACCTTCTCCCCTGGGAGAAGGTCGGCTGTTAAACTGCCCTCTCCGAGGGGAGAGGGCGTCCCGATGCATCGGGACGGGTGAGGGGTTTCTTCGTCCGCCCACGAAGATTTGGTTGTGGCTCCGCCGCGCTGCGCTCAAGCGCTTCGATAATTCCATCCATAAAGCACTCTCCGGACTCGGTGTGAGCCATACTTAAATCTGGCTTCCGCTAATCGTTTTCATGAATAACCCGGGCTGGGGTTTGGAATTTCAGCCTGCCTCGCCTACAATAGTTTGGTTCCGGGTGTTCCATGTTAGCCTTGCTTAAAGCCTCATTGATTATCGGTTTGGTGGCATTCAACGCCTTTTTCGTTGCCACGGAATATGCCCTGCTCAGTGTCCGCCGCACCCGCCTTGAGGAACTCTCCAACGAAGGTGTTCCCCAGGCGAAACTGGTGCTTTCCCTGCTGTCGGATATGGTGGCGCTGTTTTCCGGGACGCAATTGGGCGTCACCGTCATCAGTTTGCTGATGGGCTGGATGGGCGAAACCATCATGGCCGATGCCATCGAGCATTCACTGGATGGGTATCTTGGCCATTTGGCGCGCGCGGCCGTAGCACATTCCATTTCTGTGGGTGTGGCCTTTCTGGTCATCACCATGTTGCTTATGGTGTTGGGTGAGCTTGTCCCCAAGGCCATGGCCTACCACAACGCGGAGAGATTTGCCTTAAACGTGGCGCGGCCCATGTTTGTCTTCCTCAAGCTGAGCCGGTACCCGGTGCGCCTGCTCGACACCATGGCCAACGGGGTGCTTCGCTCGCTGCACGATACTCCGGCCCGCAGTCAGGGCCCGGTGCATACGGCCGAAGAAGTGAAACTGATCGTATCGGGAATTCGCAAGCGCGGATTGTTGGACGAAGACCAGGAGGAGATGATTCACAGCGTATTCGACCTGGACCGCGTTCGTGTGCGCGAAATCATGGTGGCCTGGAATCGCATTACTTGTTTGCCGGTGGCGACGGATCTCCCCACGCTGCTTGACCGCGTGGTGAAGGACCAACACTCCCGCATCCCCATTTATGATGGCCTTCCTGACCAGATTGTCGGCGTCCTTTACAGCAAGGATTTGCTGGCGTTGCTGGCGGACCGGGCGCGCATGGGGGTTCCGGCGAATGCGGGCTTCGATCTGCGCACCATCCTCCACCAGCCGATGATTGTTCCCGAGGGGATGTCCTTAACCCAGATGCTGAAGGAGGCGCGGCGCCGGCACTCGCAAATGGCGCTGGTGGTGGACGAGTTTGGAACCTTTGTGGGCCTGGTGACCATTGAAGACGTGCTGGAACAGATTGTGGGCGAGATTCAGGACGAATATGACCGCGAAGAATCGGCCGTCCGCAAGGTGGGGGAAAACGTCCTGGTGGTGGATGCCTCGATGAGCCTTCGCGATTTGGCCAGCGAACGCGAAATCATCCTGCCCCGCGGAGAGGGGTACGAAACGCTGGCGGGATTTGTGTTGGCGCGGCTGGGGTTTATTCCCAAAGGCGGAGAGAGCTTTATTTATGAATTCCGCCGCTACACCGTCCTGGAGGTGGAAGGCCGCAGGATAGTAAAGATCCGGATTGAGACTTTTCCGCAGAAAGTCATGGAGTCTGTAGCCAAAAGTCAGGGGGCAGGAGATAGTCGCCCCAATCCTGGTTCCTAACTCCCGGCTCCTGAATTCTGGCCTCCCAGTTTCACTCCCACTTCCGCGCCCCGGTTCACACTAAGGATTCTCGCTGCCGACCCACGGTTGGTGCAGATCTCGATAAAGCCGGAACTGCCCACGATGGCGAACAACTCCGACGGCTTGCCCATGGAATAGGCCAGGTTCAGGCGGGTAATTTCCTGCTGATTGATAATGATCTGGAACGCCGGCGGATTTTCGGCGAACAGTTGGGGAAGGTCCTCGGGCCGCAGATTGGTGATGATGTTCCCAAATTTGTCGACCTTCAGGACAATCCCTTTGATAAGGTTTTCAGCTATCTGTTTGGGTTTGGGCGAGCTGAATTTGGTGTAATCGGTGATGGTTTCACCGAACTTATCCACTTCCACCAATTTGCTCAGCCAGCCCACGACCGGAGCAAAGATGTCACGCCCCTGAAACGTGGCACTGACCGGATTGAGGAAGTAATGGTCTGACGTGATGTGACGGACCTCAACATTTTCTTCCTTCTCATAAATCAGCGAGAGCACCCCGTTATCGGGAGCAACGAATTTGTAATTCATGCTCCGCGCCAGCAAGGGGCGGCGTGATGTTCCCACTCCCGGGTCGACAATCACCATGTGAATCGTATCGGAAGGAAAGAAGCGGTAGCATTGGGCCAAACTAAAGGCGGCGTCAAAAATATCGTAGGAGGCCACTTTGTGGGTGATGTCCACAATCTCGACGTCGGGATTGATGTTGAAGATAACGCCCTTCATCGTCCCGACAAAGTGGTCGCCGGAATCGAAATCTGTGATCAGGGTAATGATGGGCTTGCGAGGCAAGTTCGTCTCCTGTTCTTTGCCTGATGTAGAGGCGGCTTTACGCCGCCATTTGACGAGGTAAACTCGCCGCTACATTATCACTCCGGGCAAGCTTAAGGCAAATTGCGGAAACGCGGGAGTGTTGTCAGGGACGATCGCGAATCGGTGACGCCCTCATTCCCGGTAAAGCGCCAGATTCCATCCGGCATTGAGCCGCCAGGATGGGGGTGCTTCGTTGCTTTCGAGGTTCCGGCAATCAGGTTGGGCGCTGGATGCGGGTTAATTGCGTGAAGTCGCAGTTGGAGTCCAATTCCAGCGCGCGCAGCCAGGCGCGGACCGCGTTGTCCACCTCTCCGAGTTCCAGGAAGCTGAATCCCAGTGCCTGATGGACGAAGGCATCCCCGGCGCGGAAGGTCAGCGCTTCTTCATAAGCTGCCTGGGCACCAACCCAATTCTTAAAACGCATGCAATGATATCCGCGCTCGCAGGCTGCGGCCCATGGCTGAAGTTCGGGGGTAATCGCCATGGGGAGCGGGCTTTCCTGTTGCAAATCCAGCAGGCGGCGCGCACATTCCTGCAAGTTATCGCGAGCCGGAGAATTCTCAAATATGGCGACAGACAGAATCAATTCGCGAAGAGACCGGTTCAAGTCCTGCGGTGTGGGGTCCGACGAGTACAGCAGGCTTAGGCCCGTGCGGTAATGCTCACGGCTCTCCAGCAGTGACTCCACCTTTATGAGAAACTCTTCCGCCTTGGAGTGGTGCGGATCAATTTCCAGTGCGCGGCGATAACAACCGGCCGCTCGTTCCAACTGGCCCGTGCTGCCACACGCATTGCCAAGAAGATAATGCGCCTGGGCATCAGTGGGCGCGGCCTGCACGGCGCGGGAAAGCGCTTCCACGGCATCGGAGGGGCGCTGGGTTTCAAGGTAGCACACCCCGAGCTGGCTCCAGGCATGGCCGTTCGTCGAATCTTCCACTACCAGCACTACCAGCAGGCTGATGGCGACAGGGAAATCCGCCTGCTCAACCGCCTCGATGGCGCGCGCCAGCCGGTTTTTGGGTTCAGTATTCATCACCACCGTTTCCACCTACTCTGCAACACGAAAATCGAAACTCGAAATTCGAAAATCGGTGCGATCCCTGGACCTCAAGTTTTGTCCATGCTTTCCGTTCTCGATGCGCAAAACTTGAAAGTGGAAATTTGCAGCTCGCATTTCAGAGCGGCTTTCGATTTTCCAGTTTCGAGTTTCGAATTTCCCGTTTCGCTTTTTCCTCTCGCCTGGCTATTGGCCAAAAATGGCGCGGAATTGTTCCAGATTCAAGGGCGGCATTTGCGCCGTGCTGAGATTGGCCGCAACATGCTCCCGCTTGCTCATTCCTACCAGTGCGCAGGCAATGCCGGGTGTGGAGCGCACAAACTGGATCGCCCGTTGCGCGTCCTTTTCAAGTCCTGGAAACCACGCATGGGTTTCCTCCGGCAGGTCGCTTGTCAATTTCTGCTCAAGCAGGCTGGCGCTGGCGAAAACCATCATGCCGTGCTTGCGTGCCACCTGCAATACCGGTACTGCCTTGCCGTCAACGCGCTGCGTTCGGGCTGACAGCGCTTCCGGCATGGCGAGGTTGTAAGGCAGTTGGATGGCGCGGAAATGATGGTCCTTGCCGCCCACCTGTTCCGCCACTCGCAAGAGGTCCGGCAGCGAAAGAGCCTCGCGTGATTCCTGCCCTACGCGGTAGCCATTCCATGTGGCCGTGCCATAAACGTGGATCTTGCCTTCACCCACGGCTTTTTCCAGCGCGGAAAAGGCTGCGTACAGCCGCCGTTCAAACTCTTCGCGCGACACGGTGGAGGATTGCGTTTCAGGGTTATGCAAATAATAAATATCCAGAGTTTCGAGGCCGAGGTTCCGGCGGCTGACATCGATCTGGTTTTCCAGATATTTCGGCGACATTGCGTGGCAACCTGCCGCCACATCGTCCGGGCGCAAAAGGCCGGTATCGATCAGGGTTCGTTTGAAGTATTCGGAAGGATCGTCGGGCTCGCTTCCGTCGAAGGTCAGGAAGCCGCCCTTGGTGGCAACCACAATCTCGTCGCGTTGGACGATGCCGCTGGAAATCAAAGCGGCAAGAGCCTGGGCAATGGCGCGCTCGCTGCGCTGGTGACGGTAATTCACCGCAGTATCAATGACGTTGATCCCGAGTTCCAGTGCGTCGGCCACCGCATCGCGATAGAGGGCATCGCAGGCTGCGGTGGGTTCGCCAAGATAGGTACCGATCCCGATGGAGGATAGCCACAGGCCCTGGATCTCGCGGAAATGGCCAGGGAATTTCGCATCGAAGCGGCGGCGAAAGCGGCCCGTCCCTTCGTGGGTGGCGTGGCCCGGAATCAGCATGTGTTGGAATCCCCCGCAATCAGCATCACTGTAACACGAAAATCGAAAGCCGAAATTCGAAACTCGAAAATCGAAACATGGAATTGGAATCCCGAAACTCGAAATTCGCCGCAATTTCGATTTCCGAGTTTCGATGCTCGGCCTTGGTCAGTCCATCTGCGCCTTGACCAAAAAGAGGGGGATGGTGCTTTCGTGCCGGACTTTGGTGATGGTGGCGCCATGGATGAGATCAGCGATTAACCGATGCCCATGCGTGGTCATGGCGATCAGATCGCACTTCTCGGCTTCGGCGGTTTTCAGGATGGCTCGGGCCGGTTCGCCGTTGTCATGGCGTGCCGTGACCGGAAGGTTCTCGCCTCTGAGCTCCGCGCTTACCTTCTCCAGGTATTCCCGGTCTTCCTTTATTTCCTGGGAATCGGAAAGATTCAGGTTTTCCTGCCATTGCGCCGCCCACCCGGTGGAAACGTGCAGCAGCACAATCTCGGCGCCGGTCAAATGCGCCAGTTCCTTGATACGCGGAAGCAGGAATGAGTCGGCCTTGCTGTGATCGAGGGCAACAAGGATTTTCTTGAACATAAAACCTCTTAGAATCGGGTCATCTGGCCGTCGGGTCATTGAAAGAACAACCGATCTTAGCTCGGGGTTTGAGGCTAGCGATTAATTTCCAGCCACTCGTGAATCACCAGCAATTATTCAATGTCCCGATGTCCCGATGAGCCGATGGCCCGATTAGTGCATCCAGTCTCGAATTGTAACCACCAAAAGATACGCGTTCAGTATCGCGATGATCCCGGCCGTAATCCATGCCAGGATTTTCAACCATCGCGGGTTGGCGAATTCTCCCATCATGCGCCGGTCGTTTGTAAACATCACCAGGGGAACGACGGCAAAGGAGAGTTGCAGGCTCAGAATGACCTGGCTGAAAATCAGGAGCTTCGCCGTCCCTGCCTGGCCGAAGAAAATAACGGCGATCACGGCCGGGATGATGGCCAGAAGGCGCGTCATCAGCCGGCGCAACCAGGGAACGAGCCGCAGGTTGAGGAATCCCTCCATAACAATCTGGCCCGCCAGGGTTCCGGTGAGCGTGGAATTCTGCCCGGAACAGAGCAATGCCACGGCAAAAAGGATGGCGGCCAGGTGCGTTCCCAGAAGGGGCGTCAGCGTGTGATACGCCTCCTGGATCTCCGCTACTTGCTTGTAGCCGGCGCGGAAGAACGTACCTGCAGCCATAATCAGGATGGCCGCATTGATCAGAAAGGCAAAGTTCAGGGCCAGGAAAGAATCCAAAAAGTTGTAGCGCATGGCCGTCTTCATGCCTTCGTGCGTGCGGTCAATGGCGCGTGTCTGCACCAGGGAGGAATGCAGGTAAAGATTGTGCGGCATTACGGTGGCCCCCAGAATGCCAATCGCAATGTAGAGCATTTCCGGGTTGGTGAGGATTTGCGGTGTGGGGATAAATCCCTTGGCAATCGCCACAACATCGGGACGCACCAGGAGGAGTTCCAACAGGTAGCAACCGCCAATAACTCCAATGAGCGTGACCACCACAGCTTCCAGATAGCGGAAACCTTTGTGTTGAAGATAGAGAATGGCCAAGACGTCGAGCGCCGTCAGGCACACTCCCAGGAGAAGGGGAATGTGGAAAAGCAGGTTGAGGGCGATGGCGGAGCCGATCACTTCCGCCAGGTCGCACGCCGCGATGGCGATTTCGCAAAGCACCCAGAGAATGATGCTGGTTCGATGCGAATAGCGGGCCTTGCAGGCCTGCGCCAGATCCATCTGCGCGGCAATCCCCAAGCGCGCCGCCAGCGCCTGAACGAGGATGGCGATGAGATTGGAAATCATCAGGACGGAAATGAGTTGATAGGCGAAGCGCGACCCACCGGCGATGTCGGTGGCCCAATTGCCGGGGTCCATGTATCCGACGGCGACCAGAAATCCCGGTCCGGAGAAGGCCAAAAGCTTTCTCCAAAAGCCAGCGCCGGGCGGGACAATGACACTGCGGTGGACTTCCGGCAATGACGGAGTCGCCGCTGCGTTCGCTTCGTGAGTGGCGTGTGCGGGGTCCATGAAACGACCAGTCTAAGGGGTAAAGTTTAAAGGGTAAAGGGTAAAGGATGAAGGGTCGGCTGAAGGTTAAAGTTTAAAGGGTAAAGGATGAGGGGCAAAGGCTGTAGCGCGGACCCCCGCCTTCGGGTTGGATCATCCCCATGCAATTCCTTGAGCCCCAAAGGGGCGAAATAACGAAGCCCAGGCCAACGGCCTGGGTTAAGATGATGCCGCAATTTTACCGCCAGCCCTGAAGGGGCGAGATAGGTGTTCCCCCATGCCGCAATCGCTTTCGCAACTCTACGTTCACCTGATCTTCAGCACCAAACATCGCGAGCCGATGTTATTGGCGCCCGTGCGAGAAGACCTCCACGCCTACCTGGCGGCGGTTCTCAATAACCAGGACTCCCCGGCGCTGAAAGTCGGAGGCATGAGCGACCACGTTCATGCGCTGTTTCTATTGTCGAAGAACCTCGCGCTGGCAAAAATCGTGGAGGAAGTGAAGACCAGTTCTTCGAAATGGGTCAAGACCCAAGGGCGCGGCTTGGCAAATTTCCATTGGCAGAGCGGCTACGGCGCGTTTTCGGTGAGCGCGGCGGACGTGGAAGAAGTTGTGGAGAGGGAAGAAAAGGTGTCAGGGGGAAGAAAAGGTGTCAGGAAGGAAGAAGAAAAGGTGTCAGGAACCTTTTCCACCCTCGAGTCCCAGCAAACAGGTACCTCACACCTTTCTCCGCCCTGATGATTGAGGTGGTCACGTCCGCTCGATCAACTTGAAACGGCCAAAAAAACCGGCCTGTATCGAGGCCGAGACCTTTTTGGGAAAACGGGCGGGAAGACGGTCGAGAGTTCGTGCGATAGCCTTTTGACCCGTCTCGCGCAACTCTTCGAAGATCGAATGCACGATTTCCGCGCCTACTCCTGCGTGTTCTGCACTCTGGAGAAAATGTCTCGGTGTGATGCTATTGATACGGTAATGCCGGTTATCGCCGACCGCCATGGCAAGGCGGAAGCTGTTCTGCCGGATTTGACCTGCATCAACGCTGGGCTGGGCGGAGATGACGTCGTACAGCGGCGTCAACCGGTAGCGCCCCCCAGGATAGAGGAAGACACTGAAGTTCTTCGCGTGTCCGTCGGTTGCGCCCATCAGCCAGAAAACCACGATGGTTTTGAGAAAGGCACGCTGATCCTCGGCAGGCGTATCGCTGTCACGCAACAGGCGGAGTATGGCGGTGATACCTGGCCCGCCTTCGCTCTCATATTTGAGCGCGGGCGGGATGGAGAGAGCCTGGCAAGAGTCTTCCTGGGGCAAGCGGAGCAGCCGCCCGTCCTCGCTCCAATGGCGATCGAAGCGCTCGACAATCAGAACCGGGCGGTCCCCAAAGCGAGTCATTCGCGCTTTAGCGGCGGCAAGCCCGAGGGATTCCGCGAGACGCAAGCAAAGATACTCGTTCTCCACACTGTGGGTCAGATCGACTCCGTTCGGGAGCCGTCCAATGGAGGGTTTGAAGATGTGGGTGGTAGCCGTGGTTCCCCGCGGCTTGTACCATGCCTCCTTCCATTGTAACAGCGCCGTCTTTTCCTGGGCGCCCGCAATTGAGATCCGGAACTCTTCATCCTCAGTGATTCCGAGCGGAGTGGAGGCAAGGTGGCGGAGAATCTCCCCAATTTCGCCTGAACCGACGGGTGTCCCATCGACTGCGCCCGCGGGGCCGGGCTCGCGTTCCGGGGGCAGGAACTGAAGAGCGCCAACGCAGTCGTGTCCGATGGCACTGAGCAAACTGTAGGCATCGGTTCCTTCCGCGTGCGCGCGCGCCGCGATGCGGCGGCGAAGTTCATCATTTTCTGGGAGCAAGTTTTCGAAGACGGCCCTGACTGGCGCACCCGAATATGCGTCCTCCTGGAGAGGCAGGGAAAGCGAAACGGGCATGGTATGCTCCCACGCCAGCCAACTGCCGTCGTACTGGAATGAGGTTGCTCCCGATGGCGCCCGGCGGAGCTGGCCGACCAGACGGCTGTTCAGAAAGATGTTCAGCGGCTCATAGCGGCGGTGTCTGGGCATCAGAACAAACCCTCAACTTCCCGCGCCGATCCTTTGCTCCGAGGGCGAACAAGAAGTTCAAGATCGAGCGCCGAAAGCGTTTCGAAGAGCGTGGCGAGACGGCTGTCGGCGGCTGAGTTCTCAAGCGCGGAGACGGTTGCCTGGCGGAGATGGATGCGTGAAGCCATCGCCTTCTGAGTCAGGCCGAGTTCCCGGCGGCGGCGGCGTAGCAGCGTACCAAGCTGCTTGGGTGTGCGCGTGATTTGCTCCATGGGGGACTCCTTTTTATGCGGCATACCGCATAGCAAGAGAATATACGTCAAGCCGTGTAATTACGCAATATACGGTTTAGCGGAAAATGCGGGACAGGCACGATATTTCCGATTCACCGACATCATAGCTTCTGCCGCCCCCCACTAGGGATTAGGGATTGGGAATTAGGGTCCTATAACCACCCCCCGGCGCGAACGCGCCGCCCCCTTCTGAAGCATGTAACCACCCCCCTTCGCTACGCTCAGCCCCTCCTAAATCAGGAGGGGAGTCCGTCTGCCTATCCGTCCGCCCTGGCAGCCTGTGGCGCGGAGAATCCGCCGGTTTTCCTCGGCGCCTCCGTGGTCAGAGCTTTGAGCCACAGATGGACACCGATGATCACGGATTATTCGAAGTGATCCGTGGCAATCCGCGTGAATCCGCGGCCTCGGCGCCTCCGTGGTGAAGGCTTACCTGGGGGATTGGGTAGGTCGCCCTTTCA
>JARLGN010000599.1 GCA_031292775.1 Acidobacteriota bacterium
CTCGCCATCACGATCGCGCGACGTCAGGCTGACGCGGTAAGCTCCGGAAGGGCATGGCACGGACTTATCCAATCGGACCACCTCGCGCGGATCGACGGCCTGAAGCGTGACGTGGCCCAACTCCTGACCCATCGCACTATAGAAATCCGCTTGCAGAGTTCCCGGCACAAACACTCCGAATGTGCCTTTCAAGGTCACGGCCGCCCCGTCAAGCTTACCGGTAAGCGCCTCGCTGACCACTCCACCCGAGGTGGGATCGCCGACAATGGAATTCGGCATGCGCGTGGGCGACCAGTAAATCGGATACGAATACTCTTCGCCCGGCTCCAGCGTGGCGTAAGGGCTCATGCCTTCAGTCTCCAGAAAGTAAGGAGTCTTTTCCGGATCGTTCGCCAGGGTTTGGTCGAAGGGCCCGCGTGAAATGGTCCCTGGCCCATCGTTCCAGGTTTCCACCGAAGCTCCATCGGGGTATTCCTGATCGGGAAAGTATTTGAAATTCTCCACCAGGCCGATGTTCTTCTGCCCGTTGACCACCGCATACCAACCGGCGCTGGAATCGGCAGCCGCCTTGCACACCCAGTACAGATAGTGAACACGCAGCATCCGGCCACCGGGAAGGACCTCGTAACTGGGGTGGCGGGCGTCTCCATAAGGCTTGTAATATCCCTCTGGGTATTTACTGTGCGGATTCAAGGGGATGTACATGTAAAGATCAGGATTGGGCTTGGAAGGGTCGTTCACATCCGCGCCGTCGTTCTGAATCAGATGCCAGATGCCCCAGCGAATCTGCCGCCGGCTGATGTTCCGCATCACCTGGTCCACCTTGATCCGGGTGGTGTCCGCGTAGACGTGGAAAGTGCGAATGAACTGTGTGCCGGTACGGGGGTCCTCCGGACTGGTCACGCGGAGGGCGACTTCGGTTGAGTTGTTGGTAAGGACTTCCGATTTGTAATGGGTGCCGTCCAGGATGTAGTAGGGCACACTCGCCCATTCAGCGTCGCTGGCCCAGCCCTCGGGGCCCGGCCACGCCTTGTCTCCACCGTAATTCGCCCAGCCGGCTTTGATGTTGTTCTCCGATTCCGGCAGGACCTTGCCTTCCAGCGACTTATTCACAAAAAAGTACTCGTGATCGCCAAGCTGAAGTTGAATGGCCCGCCCGCCAAGTTCGGGCGCGACGTATAGGGAGACCAAACCGTTGCTAAGTTTGTAAACGTTCCACTTCCTGTATTGCGTTTGTTCAAGCCTGGCGGAGAATGCTGGGGCAGAAGATGCCATAACAGACCTCACAGAGAAATGAGACATTAGACTCCTTGCGGTACTGCCAGCGCCCTGACCGCGCGGCGACGGTGCTGCCGCCACGCCCATGAGAATGGCCAGAAAAGCAATCACAGCGCGTAAAGGCAAGGGTTGTTTCATGATGCGGACCTCGGGGATGAATGTGAACGCAGAAACCAGGTGGAATGCTCCGTGGATATACCTAAAGTACCCTGCCCGGTGTGTTCCCTGCTCCGGCTCAGGCTTCGCCGGCTCCCAACTTTGCCAAAGTATGGGACAACTCCTGCACTGCGGGATAAAGTCCACGATAAACCTGATAGTACCGTTCGTAGGCGGCAACGTTTTCAGGTTTCGGCGCCATCGATTCCTTCACCTGAATGGCTTCCTGCGCAGACTCTTCCACCGAAGCGTAGATTTTAGCTCCCACCCCTGCCAGCAATGCGGCGCCGAGGGCTGAGCCCTCCGAGGTACGCAGCGTGACGAGTTCCTTGCCATAGATGTCCGCCTGGATTTGGCGCCACAAGAAGCTGCGCGATCCCCCGCCTGACGCGCGAATCTGCTCAACGGGAATGTCCAATTCCTGAAAGATTTGCAAGGAATCGCGCAAGCTGAACGCCACCCCTTCCAGAATGGAACGGATCAAGTGCGCCCGCGTGTGGGCCGCGGTCATGCCGAACCACATCCCACGTGCCTGCGAATCCAGGTGAGGTGTTCGCTCGCCCATCAGGTAAGGCAGCCACAACAAACCGTCGCTGCCAGGACGAATTTTTTCCGCTTCGCGAATAATAAGTTCATAGGGGTCCACGTCGGCTTGACGGGCGTACCATGTTTCCGCCTGGCCGAAATTATCGCGGAACCAGCGCAAGGAAAGTCCCGCACCTTGCGTGACGCCCATCACGTGCCATTTTCCCGGAACCGCATGGCAGAACGTGTGAATGCGTCCGCGCGGATCGAGCTTGGGCGCGGCCGTGTAAGTGAAGATCACGCCCGAGGTGCCCAACGTGGCGGAAGTCAGTCCCGGCAAGACGATGCCGTTGCCAACCGCGCTGGCGGCCTGATCGCCAGCGCCCGCCACCACTGGCGTTCCCGCGCTCAGGCCGGTCAGCACCGCCACTTCGCGGCTGATCTCGCCGGTAATTTCGGGTGACTCAAATGCCTTGGGCAAAATCTGTGAATCAATTTCCAACGCGCTGAGCATCTCGCGCGACCAGCGACGGTTGGTAACATCAAAAAGCAATGTTCCGGATGCGTCAGAAACGTCGGTGGCAAACTCTCCCGTCAAACGGTAACGAACGAAATCCTTGGGCAGCAGAAAATGGGCCGTGCGTTCGTATACCTTGGGCTCATTATCGCGAACCCATAGGATCTTGGGAGCGCTAAAACCAGTGAGGGCGGGGTTGGAAACATACTGGATGAGCTGGGCGGCTCCCACCTTCTGAGTGATCCAATCACATTGCGCCTGGCTGCGTTGATCACACCAGATCAGAGACGGGCGGAGCACCGAGCGAGCCTTATCCAGCAGCACGACTCCGTGCATCTGCCCGGAAAATCCCACGGCAGCGATTTCCGACCCCTTCACGTTGGTCAGTTCAAGCGCCGCGCGAATGGCCACAAGTGTTGCCTGCCACCAGTCTTCCGGGTCCTGCTCGGCCCAACCCGGTTTGGCCATCCGCATCGGTTGGTGGTCGCCGGTTGCGGCTCCTACCACGTGCCCGTCGGGGCGAACGATCACCGCTCGCGTGCCCGTGGTTCCAACATCAATTCCCATCATGTAAGCCATGGCTTATTACCCCCAAGAACTCCTGAGCTATTGGTGATTGGCGATTTGTGATTGGCGATTGCTTCGGGTTTCTCTGCTCCACTACGCGACGCCTGATCTGGAGATCTTCCGCAGACCCATCCCCTCAATTACCAATCACAAATCGCCAATCACCAATGCCTTAAATCTTCACCTTTTCCCACTTTACCGATTTCGCCGAACGTTCGACGGTATCGAGCACCGCTTGATTTCGCACGCCGTGGCGGAAGTTCGGCTCCGGCAATCGGCCCTCGTCGATGGCAGTGAGGAAATCATGGATGCCATGCGCGAACGTGTGCTCGTAACCGATGGGGTGTCCCGCGGGCCACCAGGCGCCAACATAGGGGTGCTCAGGCTGGGTCACCAGGATGGTCTTGTAAGCCTGCAACTCCGAGGGCTCAGTGCAATCGAA
>JARLGN010000600.1 GCA_031292775.1 Acidobacteriota bacterium
CGGGGCGGCACTCGACGTGTTTGAGCAGGAACCGCTACCGGCCGACTCACCGCTGCGCGATCCCATGCTGGAAGATCGCCTGCGGCTGTTCTCACATTTCGCCAGCGCCGGACGCGAGACTCGGCTTTCCACCGATCCCGCCAAGGGCATGGCCGGCCGCTGCATCCCTGGCCTGATGGAAGTGCTGGAAAGCAACGGCAACCCCGCCAGCGTGCCTTACGTGGTGAACAAAGAAGCGTTTCGGTGAGGTTCACCACGGAGAGCACGGAGGCCACAGAGAATAGCTCTTCTGTATGGGCGCACAGGAATACTGTAATTGAGTCTTGGCCCATATCTTTCAGGTGCGGCTGTTCTCCGTGGCCTCTGTGACCTCTGTGGTGAACTCCTTCAGGAATTGCGACCATGGACTACAGAAAGAGTCCAAAGTGGTATCGGTAAATGGGGAAAGAAAGGTATGCCAGGAGACCATTGATGCAGTAAATAATCCAAAACCGCTGGGGAAGCTCCCGCCAGCGCACGATCACCAGTACTGTGGCAATAAGTTCCCACGGAACACTGGCAACCGTGGTGTAATCAAGCATCCAACCCACTACGTCTGAACTTCTGAAATAACCCGAAATTTCCGATAGGCCGATCGACACAACGTACGCGGCAGGCAGAGTCATCCCTACCGCCGTGATGAATTTCACGGTCATGACGAGGATTCGTTCTCGACTCGGCATCGTCAATCCAATGGCATCGCCCACGCCACTCAATTCAGTGTACCGTGAACCCGTTCGTTACCATCGAGGCTTTTTCCTGTCAACCGAAAGCTAAGATTCATATTACCGCAGAGGCGCTGAGGCGCAGAGAAAGGCATCTTCTTCTCTGACCTCTGCGCCTCCGCGCCTCTGCGGTGAAAGCATATCCCAAATGGCTAAGGATGAACTCCGACCTAATTGTATTGCCCGAATTCGGCGATGGCGTCAAACATGGCGAAGACGTTTTCTACGGGCGTTTCTTCGAGGATATAATCGTGGCTGGCTCCGGCCACATATCCTCCACCCGTCTTCATGATATCGAGAACCCGCCGGGTCTCTTCCCGAACCGACGCGGGCGTTCCCCCGATCAGTACGTGGTGAGAATCGATCGCCCCATTGAATAGGATTTTGTCGCCGAAGGAATTCTTCAGCGTACGCAGGTCCATTCCGTGGCACGAAGGCTGGACGGCGTGCAGGCCATCGAGCCCCGCGTCAATCATCTGAGGAATCAGCGGAGCGTATCCACCGCAACAGTGCATCATCACTTTCAGCCCGTAGGCGTGGCCGAGCCGGGCCAGACGCTCAAGGTGAGGAAACATAAAACGCCGGAAGAGTGCGGGACTCATTACTGGGCCGCGTTGGGTGCCGAAATCGTTCCCGATAAAAAAGATGTCGATTGCCGAGGCCGCCGCATCAAAAATGCGCTGGCTGACGCCCGCGTAGAAATCCACAAGGTGTTGCAGAACCGCATCCACCAGCTCCGGCTCGTCGTACATTTTGAGAAAGAGAACGTCCATGCCCAGCAGGTCCACGGCATCGTGGAAGAAGGGCGACCAATCTCCACCCAGGATGGCATACTTTCCTTGGTACTGTTCCGCGTAGGGTCGAATGGGTGAAACGTCCATCCACGATGGGTCGGGCCAGGGATAAGCATGGACTTCCCTGATCGTTGCCTTCGCCAACGGGTGGCCTGTGGGTTGTCCGTATCCCAGGCCCTCGCGCTCGATGCCGAAGATTGTACGATAAGTGGCGCCCGGGCTGAGCGGAAACTCCGGTCCGGCATAAATCGCGTAGACCCGGCGAAAGTCGTCGCCCAGCCGCAAGCGCAGGCCTTCGTCATCCAATCCTGAGGCGCGCTTTGCCTTTTCCCAGAACTCCGGCGACGACCCGCACCACGCCGGAACGCGATCGGGCGGGCGGTGTTCGAAGGCCGTCATCACTCTTTCTTTGGAAGTCATTGTGTTTTTCAAGATCACCCCTCGCGGGTGCCCTGGCGATGGGCAGGCACGAGGCCTGCCCCTACGAGATCACTCACGCCGCCATATGTTTTCCAATGGCGCGCTTGCCGTGGAGCTTCAACACGCGCTCGGCAATGTGCTCGGCGCTGAGGCCGAACCACTGCATCAGTTCCCAGGGCTTTCCGGAGACGCCGAAGCAATCCTGAACGCCCACTCGATCGAGCAATAGCGGCAATTGAAAGTGCTGCCGGTTTTCGAGAATCGCTCCCGCCACCATGTTGCCGAATCCTCCCACCTGGTGTTCTTCCGCGGTCACTACTATTCCGGTTTCATCTGCTGCCCGCACCAAGGCCGCGACATCCATGGGCTTCACGGTATGAACGTTCACAATGCGAGTCTCGATTCCATGCTCTTCCTTCAGCAGCCAGGCGGCGCGCATCGATTCCGCCACCATGGGCCCGCAGGCAACAATGGAAACCTCTTCGCCCTCGTTCAGGTAATCCGTGGAGAGCACGGTTTCAAACGCCTCAACAAACCGGGGCTTGGCGCCTCGATAGCGAATGATGTTGGCCACTCCGAATTTGAACGGTGTATGGTGCGTGGTCACAACCGGCGTAGCTTCGCGTGCGTAGCGGATATAGGCAGGCCCATTCAATGCGAGCAGGGTGTGCACCGTGGCCCGTTCCGTCTCCACGGAATCGCACGGAACCACAAGGTGCATGTTGGGAAGAATGGCCATCAGGGAAATCTCTTCCAGTGCCTGGTGGGTAGCACCGTCGGCGCCAACGGAAATACCGCCGTGCGCGCCCGCTATCTTGACGTTAAGGTTGGAATAGCAAATCGTAGTACGGATCTGGTCCCAGCATCGCCCGGAAGCAAACACGCCGTAGGTCCCCGCCACCGGGATCAAGCCTTCTTTCGCCAGGCCCGCAGCGACTTCCATCATGTTCTGCTCGGCAATCCCCACACTGAAAACGCGATTCTTGCGCTCGGGATGCTTGGCCTCGAAATCCGTAATCTTGATTGACCCGGAGATGTCCGCGTGGACGGTCACCACTCGCTCGTCGGCACCGGCTGCTTCCAGCCCACGTCCGAATCCCATGCGCGTGGGGTCCATATCAACCTTCATTGTGGCGCCGGAATTCCACCAATAATCGTGCGCGAACGTCGGCAGTCCGGCCCTGGCCTTGATGGCAGCGGTTTCGGCGTGAGCCTGCGCCTGCGCCAGCATGGCCACCTGCCGTTCAAGTGGCACCGCCGGAGTGGTAAGGTCGATCATGGCCTTCTCAAACTTCTCCCGGTCAGGCGCGATACCGTGCCAGCCCGCCTGATTTTCCATAAAGGAGACACCCTTTCCCTTCACCGTGTGGGCAATAACTACGGTGGGAAACTTTGGGGTGGCGGCAGCGCGCTCAAAGGCCGATAGAATTTCGCCGAGGTCGTGCCCGTTGATCTCGATGACACTCCATCCGAAGGCGGCGTACTTTTCCGCGAGTGGATCGACGTTCATCACGTCGCTGACCCGGCCATCAATCTGCAAATCGTTCTTGTCGATTATGGCGCACAGGTTGCCTAGGTTGTAGTGCCCCGCCGCCATGACGGATTCCCAAATGCTGCCTTCCTGCTGTTCGCCATCCCCCATGATGCAGTAGACCCGGTAGGGCCGCCCCGCCAGTCTGCCGGCCAGCGCGCTGCCCACCGCGACACCCAGACCCTGGCCCAGGGAGCCGCTGGAGACTTCCACACCCGGCAGTTTCAGACAATTTGGATGCCCCTCAAACTTCGCACCGAACTGCCGCAGCAATACGGTTTCATCCAGGGGGAAATAGCCCGCCTTCCCCAACGAAACGTAAAGTGCCGGAGCCTTGTGTCCTGCCGACCAAAAGACGCGGTCGCGCAGCGGCCACGAGGGGTCTTTCGGGTCATGGTTCAGCACTCGGAGATAAAGCACCGCGGCGACGTCCATGATGGACAGCGTGCCTCCAGGATGGCCGGACCCAGCGGCAACAATGTCAATCAGGTCGACGGCTCGCATCTCCGCGGCCGCCTGTTTTAGATCTTCCAGCCCCATCCGTGGACCGCGTTGCTCATTGGGAGTAAACATTTGCGTATCCTCCTCGGACAATCGTCGGGCGCTACCTCACAGGATTGCGAAGATTGACGCGGCACCAGTTTCGCCCCCAAAGCTGGCCGCGGCCGATTACTACGTTAATTCTGAAACTTCTTATATTGGAACTATCTACCTGATTTTAAAAGTCTTGGGGACGGCAAACGACTTTGAAACAAGATGCATCAGCAAACGCATCTCGATTTCCACGAAGGTGGTCCCCCGCACCCGGTCCCCCTTACTTGCACGCGTCGAACCACCGTGGCGGATCGCTCCCCTGGCAGTGCATTTGCCTCTCTGGCGGCCACCTCCTGACAACTTGACTCCCTTCTTCACGGATGCTAGGCTCACGCTGGCTTTACGGACTACCTTTCATCTCACAAAGCAAACCTTGAATGGAGGAATGACCTACCATGCTGGGACCCGAACTCGAGTCATTCAGAGGCAACAAGATTGTCATGGCCCTGGTGATAATTCTGGGCCTCGGTGCGGCGTCACTCGTCCTTGCCGCTTTCACCAGCAGTCCGCCCGAGAAAGGGTTCGAGATCTTCACGCTATTAGTCCTCGCCGGACCGGTCATTCTCTTTTTCTGGCTAATGTCCATCCGTGTGACTCTCCATAGCGACGGCATTTCCTACCAGTCCCTGTTTGGGGAAAAGGAAATGCGTTGGGACGCGATGGAGCGCTTTTACTATGGGGCAACCAAGCAGAGCGTGAATTTTATCCCCGTCGGAACCTACTACCACATCAAACTGGTGGATGCGGAGGGAAAGAAACTTTCCTTCGGAAATCGGGTGGAAAGCCCGGGCAAGCTCGGCCCCAAACTCGTGGAGCAAACCTACCCGGCGATCTTCCGCAAAGTCGCCGACCAATTCAATAGCGGAGAGGAAGTGGACTTCGGTGCCATCAAGGTGAGCCGGGCTAGCGGCGTGAAGATAAAGAAACTTTTCGGGTACAAGGAAATCCCCTGGGACAAGGTTTCCAGCTTTGCGATTCAGAGCGGCCACTTTTATATCTGGCCAGTGGGGAAAAAGCGCACCACGGGACCCGCTCTGAGGCAGGTTCCCAACGCCTTCGCGTTGCAGGGGCTTTTGAATTCCATCTTTAAGCCCAGCAATGCATCTTGAGAGGATCCCAGAACGCGTGGCTTCCAATCTTTGCCTCTTGACTTCATCTTGCAGCTTTGCCGCGCCGTGCTCATTCGCGCAAATCACCCTGTCGCTCCGCCCAAATCCGCCCAATAGATTCAAGCACCCCTGCACACCGAAGAGGCCTTATACTACCTCGCACTTATGAATGGAGAATTATCATGACCCACCGCGAACGTATTCTGAAAGCAATCCAGGGTGAAATACCCGATCGGCTGCCCTGGGTTCCACGGCTGGAGTTCTGGCATCGCGCCCGCCTCCGCCAGGGGACACTGCCACCGGAGCTTCAATCCCTCAGCCTCACTGAAATTTCCGCGTCTCTGGGTGTGGGGTGCTATTCATCCATCCCCGACTTTGCTGACACCACGTACGCTGATGCCATGCTTGACCGGGCACTGGGCATCGTCAATCATCCTGTCCTTCCCTACCGCGTCACTCTGGAGAACGTGGACCGTCGCATCATCAAGCGCGGCCGGGAAATTGTTGTGGAATATCACACGCCGGTGGGTTCTATTCGCACCAGCATGATCTTCACGGACGAGATGTTAGACTCCGGTGTGTCCGTGCCGTGGACCGTCGACCACGCAATCCAAAAGCCGCAGGATTTTGAGGTCGTCGGTCACATCATGTCAAACCTCAGAATCGAACCACAATTTCAGGGCTACCTCGCGCACCGTCAGGAAATAGGGGAACAGGGACTGGCGGTCGGTTTTCTTCAAGGAACCGCCTGCCCCATCCATTACATCATGCGGGAATTGATGCCTCTTGATCAGTTCTTCTTTGCCCTGCATGACGAACCGGAGAGAGTGCATCGGCTGGCAGACAAGATTGCGCCCTTCTTCCAACAAACCCAGGCCATAGGCGCGGACTCTCCGGCCGAGGTCCTGATGGTCGGCGGTAACTACGACGACTCCATCACTTATCCCGCATTCTTCGAGAAGTACATCTTCCCTGCCCTGCGCGACTACGCGGATGAGTTGCATCGCCGGGGTAAATTCCTGATGACCCACACCGATGGCGAGAATCAGAAGCTCTTCCCACTGTACCGGCGCGCCGGATTCGATATCGCGGATTCCGTGTGTCCCTACCCCATGACCCGATGCACGTTGAATGAGATTCGTACCAGCTTCGGTGAGCACGTCACCATATGGGGCGGAATTCCCTCCACGCTGCTCTGCGCTACCAGCACGCCGGAGGACGAGTTCCGCCACTCCGTCGATGCGATTGTCGAACGCTACGGCCACCAAACCCATTTCATTCTGGGCGTCAGCGATATGGTGACAGCAGATTGCGAATGGGACAGGTTGCAGTACATCACCGATAAGGTGGGCGGGACATAACGGGAATCGGCGTAATCTCCCCTTCACAAAGAAGGCTTGCAACCCAAGAGAGAATATGTCCGCCAACTAATCGTTAAAGCTATGGACAACCCATGGGAACTGGGGTACTCTGGCGAAAATTTGTACTCAAAATTGTACCTGGCTGAGGTGAATATTGCGCCCGCGGGAAAGAACTACCACCCGGAGGACGAAAGGATGCCGGTTGGGTGAATGCTGACCGGCCGGCTCGAAAGGATGCAAGTCGATGCCAAAAGGAAGCATTGATCGCCTGAACGAAACCCTGGATCAGATTCCCAAAATTGCGAAAAGCTACCCGAAATACTTCACCGGCGTGTCGCCAACGAAACTCAGAGAAAATCTGCTGACAACCCTTAGCGACGATCCCTACTTCGACCTCAATGAGATCAGCGAGGACATCTCGCTGGGAGGGGGAAGGGAGATCAGTCTCCACTACTTTTCGGAGACGGCGCTGCGGCACCTTAAGCGGGTTACGTTGCTGATGCACCGGGTAATGGGCTACCACAGCAGCGCACAGACGCGGCTATATAAGTCACAAATCAGCGGACTTGACGAGCAGAGAACCCTGTCGGAGCTGACGCTGCAGCTTTCGCGGGGGGTCCGGCTGATGGTTGACCCGCTGCACGGCTGGTTGCTAAAGACGCTGCCCGATGACGGCGGAGCGCTCGTGCACTACTACAATCAGGCCGAGGACGACCGTCTGAAAGCGATGGACATTACGGAGGGCGGGTGGTGCCTGGGCGTTTCCACGCAGTGGGTTCGGTTCAAGGCAACCGGGCGGATGGACTTCTGGACGTGGATGAAGACACCAGAGGGCGCAGGGGCAATGCGTTTCGTCATGGCGGCGCAAGGAGTTCGGACGAGCGGAGGGCACGGTCTTTCGGATCGCGCCTCGTTTGCGCTGGCACGATTCGGGGTCATTCAGGACCAAGTACTCACTTGCGATTCGGAGCAATCGGCGACGCCCGCGGCAATGGCGAAGAATATCACCAGCGGCGGCCGGCATTTCTGCCGTATCGGGCAGGGCTACGTCTCGGGGGGCGGGCACGCGATGGCCGGTGCCAGCGTTAATACGGTCTATTTCATGGATCCGAACGCGGGCGAAGTGATGTTCTCCGGCGGCCCGGGATTGTCGTCATGGCTGCCAAAGTTCGTCCGGCGGATGGGGTACCGCTTCAGCAGGCACTACGTGGAGCTTTACAGCTACCAGCCTTCCAAGGCACGCGTGGATGCGCCGAAGCCGGAGACGCTTGAGGACACGATGCGGAACGCAATGGCAAAGC
>JARLGN010000601.1 GCA_031292775.1 Acidobacteriota bacterium
CCCCCGCCCCCCCCCCCCCCCCCCCCCCCCCCCCCCCCCCCCCCCCCCCCCCACGCCACCGACCAGAGCCCCCGTGCTCGATGGCCAAGCGAAAGCCGCTCCGGACACGGCGTCGGATGACGAGCCGCAGAGGTGTAGCGGCGAGTTTACCTCGCCACAGGCGGCGTGAGGCCGCCGCGAAAATGGCGGGGTACACCCGCCGCTACGAAAGAGGTACTACATCGGGAAATGACCCCTTGTGGACCCGGGTGTAAGGCCTGCTCTCCCCTCGCAGAAGGTGGTGGTTTTACTGGTGCGCCTCCGCCCTCCCGCTTCAAGCCAAGGAACCCCTCATCCGCTTCGTACCTCAGCACCTTCTCCCCTCGGAGAAGGTGGGAGATCAGACCGCCACAGCACCTTCTCCCTTGGGCGAAGGTAGGAGATTAAACCGCCGCGGCCCTTTCTCCATGCCTGACAATGAACAGGTCGAGATTCCGATTTTACGACCCGCAGACGAAAGCAAACTGCGCTTACGTCTGCGCTACTAGCTCCCCCAAGCACGCGAAAGGCGGAGGTCAGCACCACGGCTGAATCCCGAGCGGCAGTACTGGAACCACCTTCGAGGTCCGCGCTCATGAACAAAACAATGTGAAAACGCCCCCGAGGACAGCACGAGCGTGACAGGAAGCCTGCAGTTACTTCCACCACCCTGGGCACTGAACCGCTGGTCTTCTCTTCGGCTTTTGCTGAATTTTCAAAAATAAATTCCCTTTCGATCAGCGTTTCCTGGATGAACAGCGCAGAAGGACGTGGCAAACTACGAATAGCGACCCATACGAACCTTTATGGAGGAAAATCTAATGAGGAGTACACCATGGCAGACCTAAGCTTCCCGGAACCTTACGAACACAAGCACGCACCTGTGGCCAATCTTAACGACGTCATGGACGAGCAGCTTACCGTCGGCGAGCGGACGGCCGATCGGGTTGCAAGCCTTGTAGGCTCTTGGCCGTTCATCATTGTTCAGAGCGTTCTGCTTGTGGCCTGGTTGATATTCAATATCGTTGCCTGGGCCCACCATTGGGATCCTTACCCTTTCATCCTGCTGAACCTTGTCCTTTCCTTCCAGGCGGCGTACACGGCCCCGATGATCCTGATGAGCCAGAATCGCGAGGCAGAACGCGACCGGCTCGATGCGCATAACGATTACGTATTAAACCAAAAGGCGGAGGAGGAGATACGCGTCATTCTCGCTCATCTCTCGGCTCAGGACCAGGCGCTGAAGGCCATCCACAAGCAAGTGCTGGCCCTCGCGCGCGATAGCTAGAGAATGTAGCGCGAAGGTATTTGGCTCCGAGCCGAATTCCTCCGCGGGCCTTTCTCATTACCTGCAATGAACAGGTCGAGATTCTTGTTTTACGAGCCGCAGCAGGAGAGCGAACGGGTTTGCCTCTGCTACTCCGCTGAGTTGATTGGAAAAAGGGTTGGGTTTGGAGTGGTCGAAGATTTGAAAGGGATACCTGCCCGCATCTTCCTTCATCCCTGCCAGGCGCTGGAGGGCCTTGGCGGCTTCGGCGGCAACGGCCCAGGCTATGCGGCCACCGCCATGGCCTGCGTTTGCCGCAAATTCAAAACGCTATCTATTGCGCATGCCAGGACGTGAGCGAGTTCATCGCTCGACATCGGCGGCACAATAAAGTCAAAGGCCCCGCCTGCCATCGTCTCCACATAGAGCCTGACATCGATAAGGCGCGACACCACGATGACCTTTACGGGCTTTAGGGCCTCAAGCGCGAGTTTGACGATGTCCGACCAGGTGCCATCAGGAAGCGACGCTTCCGTGAAAATCAGGTGGGGGGGATCCGCGTCCCTGAGCAGCGGCAAAGCCTCCCGGCAGGATCTGAGCCAATTGACTTTGATCGATCGGCCCTCCAGCGCCTGTTTCAACACGCGCTGTGACTCCGTGGGTTGGTGCAACAGGAGCGCGGAAATTTCTTTCTTCATGGGAGCAGCTTTCAGGTCCGTAAACTGCTAACAAGATTTTCGTCTGCGGGAAATGCTTGCGAGGGCCGCGGATTCAAGGGAAAGGCCTGCGCTGATTTGTGCCCGAAAGCCTTCTTTGCGGATGCTGACGCGCCAGGCATTCCTGGGACATGCCTCGACCCCTGGGTACCCCGCAGCGCTGATCCTCTGAGCCGTCGTTGAGCGCTAGAGACGGAAGTTGCTTTTGTTTTCTTGCCTGGCTTTTTCCAACAATTCGCGATTTTTCTCGTCTTCCCTCTGTTGACGCTGCATCTCCCGTTGGGGGGCCGATTGCGCATCCAACCGGATGGCTTCTGCCGTCGCGGCACGAGCCAGGGCATCCAGTTTCTTTGAGAATGCAATCATTCCAAAAGTCGGCTGGTAACCGGAACGGTAGAGGTTAAACGAGTACTGGGCGTCTTCCCAACGCGCGATGACGACTTCGCTATCGTTGTAAACCTGCGTCGAGGAAAAGGCGATCTCGGTGCCAGCAGGCTTGGTGGCGGTTCCATACTGGGCCGAAATCGCTTCGATCATGTCCTCTGTGGTCAGGCCTTCGGTTTCATTCTGGTCGTAATTGACTATGATTCGAAAGAGTTCCCCATTGTAAAAGCTGAACAGGATCGTCTTGACCGGGTCCGTTCGCGGTGAAGAGACTCCCGCGAGCCAGATCGGGAATTCCAGTTCTTGAATGACCGCCGGACGCTCATGGATCAGCCTTACCCCGGACAGTTCCAGGCCTGTCTGTTTCGCGAGTGCCGGGAGTGTCTCCCCAAACTGAAAATTCCGGTAATGGGAAAGATCCAGTGCACCCATGCCGGGCGCTGCAACCGGGGCCAATTCCATCCAATCGCCGGGAACGCGCCGATGCTGCGCCCCCAGTTCCAGGATCGCCAGCGGTTTTGTAACAATTGCCTTTGCCACAGGCGGCTTCACATCTTGCGCGCGAATCAAGGGCGCCGCCACCAGCATGGCCCCTAATACTGAAACTATCAGTCTGCGAGCGTCGATCATGGGAGCCCTCCTTCAGGGGACTGGACACTTTGCGATTGCACTTCTGTTCAGGCAGCCGCCAACTGCGCCTGATTCCATCCCGGGAGGGGCTCGGTGTGGAAGAGGTACATACTTTCCTGAATATGTCGCGGATGGCCTGCGACGGTGACGTAGGGCAGGCCCAGGAAACTCTTCCTGGCCACGCGGGAAATTTCCAGGCAGTTGAATCTGTCCGATTTCATGTTGGCAATGACTTTCTTTACCGCCCGGCGAATCGTTTCTTCTGAATTCGAACCGAAAGCCATGGCCGTGACCTCACCCGCCATAAAGAAAAAGCTCCATCCCGTGGCACAGAGTTTCTGATCCAGTCCAGGGCTGGCCAGATTCTCGACAAGTCTCCAGCCCTTCAAATACGGATCGCTTTCTAACAGCAGGCCTTCCGGTAAAATGGCGCCCGTCTTAACGAGGAGCGCCCCGATTCCGATGTTTTGTGCCATTGGTTTCTGTCCTCCGTTTGTACGTGCGTTCAGGGCCGCCACGCTTACGGCTTCACCGTGACTCGCTTCCCGGGTGGAAATCTGTCAACGACGCACCCGGGAGTGGCGCTCCTTCAACCGCAACGTAGCTGCCTTTTAGTACATTCCTCCGCCCATGCCTCCCGGAGATCCTGCCGGAGCATTATCTTTTTCGATCGGGTACTCGCAGACCATGGCCTCCGTGGTGAGCAGCAGCGAAGCAATGGAAGCAGCGTTCTGGAGCGCGGCACGCGTCACTTTGGTAGGGTCGATGACGCCATCCGCGACGAGGTCGGTGAAGATCTCGGTCTCCGCGTTGAAGCCATAGTTCTGGTTGTTGTTCGACATCACTTTCGCCACCACCACCGCGCCTTCATGACCGGCGTTGGCGACGATCATGCGCAGGGGCTCCTCAAGCGCGCGCGTGACGATGTTGATGCCAATCTGCTCATCCCCGTCGCCCGTTAGCTTGTGGAGGGCCGGGATGCAGCGCACCAGCGCTACGCCGCCGCCGGGCACGATGCCCTCCTCCACGGCCGCCTTGGTGGCATGCATGGCATCCTCGACACGAGCTTTCTTTTCCTTCATTTCGGTCTCGGTCGCCGCCCCCACTTTAATCTGGGCAACACCGCCGACCAGCTTCGCCAAGCGCTCCTGCAGTTTTTCACGATCGTATTCAGACGTGGTCTCCTCGACCTGCGCCCGAAGTTGCTTGACGCGGCCTTCGATGTCAGCGCTCTTGCCGGCGCCCTCGATGATGGTGGTGTTGTCCTTGTCGATGGTGATCTTCTTGGCGCGGCCCAGGTCCTCAAGCTTCACGTTCTCAAGCTTGATGCCCAGGTCCTCGGAAATGGCCTTGCCGGCTGTCAGGATGGCAATGTCTTCCATCATGGCCTTGCGGCGATCGCCAAAGCCCGGCGCCTTCACCGCGCAGCACTGAAAAGTTCCGCGCAGCTTGTTGACCACCAGGGTCGCCAGTGCCTCACCTTCAACATCCTCGGCTATGATGAGCAGAGGCTTGCCGGACTTGGCAATTTGCTCGAGCAGGGGCAGCAGGTCCTTCATCGAGCTGATCTTCTTCTCGTGGATCAGGATCACTGCGTCCTCCAGCACGCACTCCATCCGCTCAGGGTCGGTGACGAAGTAAGGGGAGAGATAACCGCGGTCAAACCGCATCCCCTCGACCACTTCGAGCGCCGTCTCCATGGTCTTCGATTCCTCTACCGTGATAACTCCATCCTTGCCAACCTTTTTCATCGCCTCAGCGATGATGTTGCCGATGGTGCGATCGTTGTTGGCGGAAACCGTGCCCACCTGTGCGATCATCGCACCCTCGACCGGCTTCGAGATCTTGTCGAGTTCGCCTTTAACGTGCTTCCTGTCACCGTCCTTGCCGGTCTCGTCGTAGCCACAAATGGCCCGAACCGCCTTTTCGATGCCGCGCTTCACGGCCATCGGGTTGGCGCCGGCAGCAACGGTCTTCGCGCCCTCGCGGAAGATCGCCTGGGCCAGCACGGTGGCGGTAGTGGTCCCGTCGCCGGCAACGTCGGAGGTCTTGGAAGCGACCTCGCGCACCATCTGGGCGCCCATGTTTTCGAGCGGCTCCGGCAGTTCGATTTCCTTCGCCACCGTCACCCCATCCTTGGTGATCAGGGGGGAACCGAATTTCTTGTTCAACACCACGTTTCGACCCCTCGGGCCCAACGTAACCTTCACGACGTCCGCAAGTTGATTCACTCCGCGGAGAATCGCATGACGGCTCTCTTCGCCATGTACAATTTGCTTTGCGTTTGCCATAGTCAATTCCTCCAGGATTTCGATATCTTTTCTTGTCTGTGCCGTGTTGCGGCAGCTCTCAACGGCGCTACCCCCGCCGGCCTGCTTAGTACGGGCTACCGGCCTATTTCTTTCTGCTCGCAGTGGCAGCCTTGCCTTCCACGACGCCCAGCACGTCTTCCTCTTTGAAGATCAGATACTCTTGGTTGTCGATCTTGATTTCTGTGCCGGAGTACTTGCCGAAGAGAATGCGATCACCCGCCTTCACGTCCAGGGGAACGATCTTCCCCTCTTCGGTCTTCCTCCCGTTTCCGACCGCGATCACTTCGCCTTCTTGCGGTTTCTCTTTGGCCGTGTCGGGAATGATGATTCCGCCCTTCACCGTTTCCTTCTCTTCAATGCGCTTTATCAGGATTCGATCATGCAGTGGTCTGAAATTCATTTTGTGTCTCCTCTCACGCTTGGTTCAGTATGGGATGATGGGTCTTGCTCACCCTCACCGAACAAAAATGCCGAGCCCCTCATACTGCTATGCGAGCGGCGATCTTGTGGAAGGTTGAGTTTGAAACCTCGCGGGTTTCAACCCGAGAAGCACCCTCCACGACCCTCGCCAGGACCTTCACGACTTCTCGATAGGTTCCGCGACCGTAGTCTTCCGCATTCTCTTTAAGATCCCAGATGCTGAGGCTAATCGCTTCCAACCCACCGGAAGCAACCAGGACGATCTTGTCTTGGAACCCTTTCAGGCTGCGCACCATCGGAATGACTTCGGTCTCAATAATGCGCGTGAATTCCTCGACACGATTGGGCTTTAGATGTATGGAAACGCTACGGGCAAACATGGGGACCTCCTTGGATCTCGCCTAAGAGGTGCGATTGCAGATTACCTGACTTAGTTCAGATGACCTGGAAGGTGGGAGGGGGTGGTCCATCTCCTTAACCATATTAGGTTAATTAACTTGCATTGTCAAGTTAAATCTGCCGTTCTTCAGACAGTTTACTAAATAAGGTGAAGGCCTGTGGCAACGTGATAAACCAGGTCTGCGCTTGCTACGAAGCATTGGTGACGGGTAATCGGTTGGAGTTCTCTTTTGCTGGGTAGGCGATGGAAGATTTCGGGGCTTCCATGCTGGGCAGCGGCTGGAATTTGCGGATGAACTTCTGCCGCGGGAATTGATAGAAGCCCATGCCGAACGACATCGCCTCTTTCAAAGCCCGATCATTATCCCAGTGCCCATGATCGATGCGGTAGGCAGCAATGACGGCGCCCGTACGGTCCGCTCCGCGCATGCAGTGCACAAATACAGCCCCGGCCTTGGCATCCTCCAGCAGCACCAGGATTCGAGTAATCTCTGCTTTCGTCGGTGGGGTCAGGGCGGTCATAGGGACGTTCACATACTTCATGCCCAGGGAAGTGACAAGCAGTTCTTCTCCGGTTGCCCGTTCACCGCCTTCCCGCAAGTCTAATACCGTTTCTACGCCGATCTTCGCCAGATACTGGAATCCTTCCGTCGTCGGCTGTGCCCCGCGGTAGACGTGTTCATCGACCTGAGAAAAATTGTTGATTCCCGGCACGGACGGCCCGGCAAGCGCCGGCAAACTAAAAAGGAAAAGGACGGCAAAGCTGCGATCTACTATCCTCATGGGGTTTCTGTTCCCCTCTCAAATCAGAGAGTAAGCGTCTTATAGTTTGATGCCCCCCATTGCCGGGGGTTGCAGCTACTCACGGTTTTTCCTGCTGAAGCCACAAGCAAGCGTTGCGCGTACAACCGTTGGGATCCACGGGTTATCGCGCCCGCCAACGCTTGTCGGCTCGGTTCAATAATGCCTCTGACCGGCGCCGCGTTTACATTGATCGCATATCCAGGTTGCCATGTCTGTTCCTTTGTGACCATGGCTACCCCCCATGTTCAGTATTGACCAGACGGGGATGGCGCCGGAATGAAACAATGCCGTTGCTATCCCGGTTGGCCCGCCCGTCCCGGCTCGTCTGGAGGTCCAAGGGGAGAATGCTCGATCCCGAAAGCTCGCCGGAAACCAGAAGAAAGGGTGCCTTGAAACGAATCGTTCCAGTTCTCTGCCTGATCCTCGCCGCTCTCAGTCGCTTTTCGCCTCTAGCCCTGGCACAGGGCGGGCCACCCTTTCGCTCGGACGATCCTGATACGCCAGAAAACAAGAATTGGGAGATTAATACCGTCCTCCTTGGCGATCGCAATCCCTCTGCGGGCTTTTATGAAACACCCAACCTTGACATCAACTACGGCTTGGGCAACAGGATTCAGCTCAAGTACGAGGTGCCTCTCAGCATTCATGAGACGCGAGACCCCTCCGACCATTTTGCCGCAGGCCTCGGAGACTCTTTGTTGGGGGTTAAGTTGCGTTTCTTCTCCCACCATCCGGAATCTGCAAAGCCAGACTCCAATGGTAAGCGGGAGTCCAATTTTGCCTTGTCGATCTACCCTCAGCTCCTGTTGAGCAACCCCACGCGCTCCGTGCGCCGCGACATTGTGGATCCGGGCCCCCAATTTCTCATGCCCATGGAAGCAAACGGCCACGTCGGCCCCATCCGTATTTCCGGAGAAGTTGGATGCTGGTTCAGCAACAAGAGTGTCCCAAGTTCCTGGATTCGAGGCGTCATCGTGGGTCACGAGTTCAAAAAGAAAACAGAAGTCGATATGGAACTTTACGATCAGGATGACACCAGAGCAACGGCCACTGAACTTAAAACCCGTGAGTCAACACTCGGCATCGGTTTCCACACCCCGCTGGGCAAAAAAGGATCGGTCTGGCTGCTCGGCATGGTGGGCCGCAGCCTGCTGCCTGTCACTCCGACGAATGGCCAGCCAAGCTGGATCGCCTCTTTGGGCCTCCAATTCGTGACCAGTCGCAAGAGAAGAAACAGCATTGATTAGAGTTTCAGCGCCGTCGCCGGGCCCACACCTCGGTCGCCGCGGCGAACAAGGGTTGTGAGTTCAAATTCACGATCATTCGGTTGCCACGTTCGCAAATAAGACCTTCATCGTCCACAGGGGGGTGGTCAAAGGTGCTGATTCATTTTGACCAGGGCAATGAGCAATACAGTACAGACGCTGGGAAGAAAGTTGGACAGAATCCACGGTTGCAAGGTTCTCACGGCAGAGGGGATGGCGTGAGCAGATGTGGATTCCGGACATTACTTAAGATGGAGGTGTGAAATGTCTTTCAACAGGGAAGAAGCATGGACCAGGGTTGTCTTCGTTTTTCTGATGACAATGATGCTGGGTCTGAGCCTGATGCCCCGGGCTTTTGCCGGTGATCACCACGACGTCAAGAAAGTGCAGCAGGCTCTGCGCGACAAGGGCTTTGACCCCGGGCCTATCGACGGCGTCATGGGATCCCAAACCCGCCAGGCGATCAGCCAATATCAGAAATCGGAAAACTTGCCGGTGACGGGACACCTTGATGGTGAAACAGCAGGCAAACTGGGAGTGGAGAAAGAGTCAGAAGGCGGCGACTTCAAAACCGCCGGCAAAGACGTGGGAAGAGGCGGCGAAGGTGTCGGCCACGAGATGAAGAAAGGTAAGCCCATCGCAGCAGGCAAGGATTTGGGTGAGGGTGTGGGTAAGGGAGGCAAGAAAGTCGGTGAGGGAGTCAAGAAAGCCGTCTCTCCCAGCAGCGATAGCAATGATCCCGAGAAGAAGCAGTAGACCGGGCAACCCAACAACTCGCAGCGGCTAGGAGGTGTGGATTGAAACTTAAAGAAGGCGTTTTCTCCGTACTGTTATTCGGCTTGTTGAGCACCACGGCATTCGCGCAGATCAGGGGCGACGCCTTAACGCTGCGCTTCACTTCGTTTGCGCCGATTATTTCACTCGCCGCAGGCATCATGATTCTGATTTTCCCCAAGCTCCTCAGATATATCGTAGGCTGTTACCTCATAGTGGTTGGGCTGCTTGGGCTCTTCGGTCACTAACGAGATCGCTGCCGCGCCTGTTGAATATCGCGAACCTTTAATCAAACGGGCGCGATGTTATGGGCTGTAACCCGCTTACATGGGGCTCGGCTCGTCGTCTAATGTGCTATTGCTGGAATCTTCTCGAGGGTTGCCAGGATTCGACTCTTCCGAGCCCCGGCAGGGGCAGCACCCGGGGGTTCCGTTGAATGTTAGCCGGATGTCGCCCCGTCCGGGGCACATAACTATTGCCTGTCACGTTTCCTCCCACGGCTGGCGCCTTAGGCTTGACGACGACGCCCGCGCCGCGGGCTGAATTCATCAACAAACTCATGACCCGGGACGCTAATCCCCGGCCGCAAATCCCAACCCCAGTCCCCAATGCCCTGCCATGGTGTTCCTTATTGCACAGACAATCAATCCGCAAGCTGTTAGGTTATTTCAGTAGTGGCAATCTCTCGGGCGTATACATCCACCCGAGACCGGCATTTCAAAACGGAAGTTCCATCTCCGCAGTGGGAACACGAGGGCGTAAACATGAATAAGATACAACGTCTGGTTATTATCCTTCTTGCGATTACGGCGCTGATTTCATCGATCAGCGCGACCGCGAAAAGACCAACCAAAGCCACAACAGCAACCCAGGAAATCGCCAGTTCCGTAAATCCTGTGCTCTGGCAGAGCCCCGGCGACATCCGGACACGCAATCTGTTCTTCGGCCCGGGCGGCGAAAAGCACGCGCCCCACACTGTCTTCACCTTTGTCAAGGAAGACATGAACGGAACCAATCCGAAATTCGACATCCACGATGAAAACGGTATCAAGTGGAAGGTCAAGTCAGGGGCAGAGGTCCGTCCGGAGACCGTGGCTTCACGCCTGGTCTGGGCTGTCGGCTATTCTGCCAATGAAGATTATTTCCTTCCGGAGCTGCATGTGGAGGGCCTGCCTGCCCATCTCCGCCGGGGACAGAACCTGGTGGGGCCCGGGGGAACTTTCCACAACGTCCGGCTGAAGCGGGATCTGAAGGACGAGAAAAAGATTGGCGATTGGAAATGGCGCTCCAACCCTTTCAGCAACACACGCGAGCTGAACGGGCTGAGAGTAATGATGGCCCTGATCAATAACTGGGACGTGAAGGATGAGAATAACGCTGTCTATGAGGAGAAGCATGCCGACGGCCCACAAGGCCCGGAACATATCTTCATGATCAGCGACCTCGGCGCCAGCTTTGGCACCACAGGCCGCAGTTGGACCCACGCGGGTTCCAAAGGGAATCTGAATGCCTACAGCCATTCCCGGTTTATCAGCAAGGTGACGGAACAGTATGTGGATTTCAACTTTCCTACACGGCCCGCAGTGATCTTTCTCTTTACCCCGCGTGAGTTCTTCAGCCGCGTGGGGCTGCGCTGGATCGGCAAAGACATTCCCATTAAGGATGCCCAGTGGATGGGACAACTGCTGTCACAACTCTCACCGGAGCAGGTCCGCGATGCGTTCCGGGCTGCCGGATATCCCTCCGAGGAAGTGGAGGGTTTCAGCAAAGTCGTCGAGGGAAGAATCGCCCAGTTGAACAAGTTGTTAGAATGGCGACGCGGCCATCAAGAATGAACATGCGCGCGGCGGAAACCACCCCCGACGCGAACGCGCCTCCCCTCCTGATTCAGGAGGGGAGTTGTTACGGCTCCCCTCCTCAGATGAGGAGGGGTGGCGCTCCGAGCGACGGGGTGGTGCTGAGCAGGAAATGTAGAAACTCGAAGGCGGTAGCTGCTGCGACCGCACTCCAAGGCCTTCGGCAGGGCCATTTTCAGAGTATGGCAGCCAGCAGCGAAGCCGCAGGTCGTCAGTTGATGAGTGGATCGCGCGCGAAAACGGCGCAACGTGGCGATGTAAAGGGTGAATAATTATGACGTCGGCGATCCCGGAAAAGCTCAAGAGCCGCACCATCGTCGATTTTCTATTGCCTCATTGGAAAGCCCTGACACTGGCCTTGCTGGCGGTGGTGGGTGAAGCCGCTGCCGATGTGCTTCAACCCTGGCCGCTAAAAATCGTTCTCGATTACCTGCTCCAATCAAAAAAGCCGCCCGCTTGGATGGCCCTGCCGCTCCACTGGATCGGGCCCAACAAACTGGCCGTCCTCAACTTCGCGGTGCTGGCGGTGGCGGTGATCGCCATTGTCGGCGCCATCAGTTCCTACCTGGAAAACTATCTCACCACCAGCGTCGGCCAATCGGTCATGCACGATCTGCGGCGCACGCTCTATCACCACATCCACCGCCTGTCATTGGCCGAGCACGATGAGAAAAGGACCGGCGACCTGATCGGCCGCGTCACCACCGACATTGAAGCGATCCAGTCGTTTATCACCACGGCCCTGCTGGGAATTCTGAGCAGCGTCCTGACCCTGGTGGGGATCATCGGAATCATGGTTTACCTCAACTGGCGCTTCACCCTGATCTCGCTTGCCATTTCGCCCGTGCTTTTCCTGGTGGTTTACTTCTTCACTCGGCGCATCAAGAAAGCCTCACGCGCCGTCAGGAAAAAAGAGAGCGAGCTGCTATCGATTGTCCAGGAGGTTTTCTCGTCGATTCGCGTGGTGAAGGCCTTCGCCCGCGAAGACTATGAGGAGCGTCGCTTCGAGCGCCAGAGCCTGGAAAATGTCGAGACGGCCCTGCAGGCGCGCAACCTCAAGGGAACGCTCTCGCCGATCGTCGATATTCTCGTGGCGATAGGAACCTGTTTGATGCTCGGCTATGGCGCGCGTCTGGTTCTGGCGGGACAGCTCACGCCGGGGGGCCTGGTCCTCTTCTTGTTTTACCTGGGCATGATGTACAAGCCCATGCGTGACCTCTCCAAGATGACCGATACGGTTTCCAAGGCGGAGGTGGGATTCGACCGGATCCGCGAAGTCCTGGATACCGAAAGCGGAATGCGTGACCTGTCAACCGCGCGCCCTGCCGGGCACTTCAAGGGCAAAATCGAATTTGATAAGGTTTCGTTTGGGTATACCCACGACCAGTTGATCCTGAAAGATGTAAGCTTCGCCATTGAGCCGGGGCAGGTGGCAGCCTTTGTGGGCCCCACGGGGAGCGGCAAGTCGACCATCATCAGCCTGGTGGCGCGCTTCTACGATCCCCTCTCCGGGCAAGTCAGAATTGATTGCACCAACATCCGCAACTACACCATGAAATCGCTGCGCCAGCAGATTAGTTTTGTTTTGCAGGAGACCCTCCTGTTCCGCGCACCTATATGGCAGAACATCGCCTATGGCCGCCCGGAAGCCAAGCGCGAGGAGATTATCCGCGCGGCAAAGCTCGCCAACGCCCATGAGTTCATTATGGAGATGCCCGACGGCTACGATACGATGGTCGGCGAACGCGGCGTGACGCTATCCGGCGGCCAGCGCCAGCGCATCGCCATCGCGCGGGCCGTCATCCGCAATACTCCCATTCTCATCCTCGACGAGCCCACGTCTGGACTGGATGCAGCCTCCGAGCAAACCGTGTTCGAAGCCTTGGACCGTTTGATGAAAGGCAAGACGTGCATCGTCATCGCGCACCACCTGGGCACGATCCGCCACGCTGACATTATCTTTGTGGTGAAAGACAACACCCTCGTTGAGCGCGGCACCCACGACGAACTGCTGGCGGCGGGTGGCGTCTATTCCGAACTTTATGAAATTCAGTTTCGTAAGGAAGAGCCCGAGGCGGCAATGGCGTTAGGCGGTAAGGAGTAGGCAGAAGGCAGCCGTGGTACCGGCGAGGGCTGGATTGAATAGCCCGCGACTTGGCGTTAGTTACAGGCCAGTGGGTGGGCCTTGCGACCCCCTCACCCCCGGCCCCTCTCCCCCAAGGGGGCGAGGGGAGAGGTAATTTGAATCTACATCCCTCGCCCCCTTGGGGGAGAGGGTGAGGGGGTCGAAATCGAAGTCGCCGGACGATAAGCAGTTGGCACTCCGCCTGTAGGCAGTCACTGTAAAACCACATGGTGAAATGCACATGAAACTATTAATTCAACCCGGTGACGGACCGGAGGCGTTGCTGGCCGGAATCCGCAATGCCAAGAAGAGTATTGAAATCGCGATCTTTCGTTTCGATCGTGCCGAGATTGAGGCAGCACTGAAGGCCGCGGTGGGTCGCGGCGTCACGGTGCATGCGTTAATTGCCTATACCAACCGGGGCGGCGAGATCAACCTGCGCAAGCTGGAAATGCGCCTGCTGGCCGTGGGAGTGGCCGTTTCGCGGACCGCCGACGACCTGGTGCGCTATCACGACAAGATACTGATCATCGACCGCCGGTTGCTCTATGTCCTGTCTTTCAACTTCACCCACCTTGACATCGACCACAGCCGCGGCTTTGGCATTGTCACCCGGAACACCCGCTTCATCCAGGAAGCTGTGAAGTTATTTGACGCGGATACCACGCGAAATGCTTATACACCCACGATGGATACCTTTGTGGTCAGTCCGGCTAATGCCCGCAAAGTGCTCGGCGAATACATTAGCAAGGCCAAAAAGGAGCTGCTCATCTACGACCCAAAGATTGCAGACACGGAGATGCTGCGCGCCCTCAGCGAGCGGGTCAAGGCAGGGGTTGTGATCAAAGTCATCGGCAGCGTCGGCAAGCAAGACCCCGGCCTGGATGTCAGGAACCTGGCCAGGATGCGCTTGCACACCCGCACCATTATCCGCGACCGCCGTCAGGTCTTTTTGGGCAGCCAGAGCTTGCGCACCGCCGAACTCGATTCGCGCCGCGAAGTCGGTGTTATTGTTCGTGAACCGAAGGTGGTGGATGGCATCATCAAGACCTTTGAATCGGATTGGGCGGCAAGCGCAGTAGAGCAGAACCAGCAGGCCGAAGCCGACATGAAGGAAATCAAGCAGGCGGTAAAAGAGCTGGTCAAGGAGCTGTCGCCGCTAAATCCCATCGTGGAAGAGGCCCTCAAAGAGACGGCGTCGGAGAATGGGAGCGCCGGTCTGAACACACAGGAAATGAAAGACACGGTCAAGGAAGCAGTAAAGGAAGCCGTCCGTGAACGTGTGGATGAAATGGTGAATGAATCCCTCGCGCAGGCTTAGACCCTCTCTCGCTGATATGAGCAGTTTTGACCAAACAGATGAGCAGTAGGGGACTGAAACAAGATTCACTCCAGGATATAACTAATCTGCGTCGAGGGCTCAGGTTGGTTGAGATTGCCAACCAAGAAACGGTAGTAAAGAAAAGGAAAACAGGCATGCGAGTGCAATGGATTTCCAAGCGGCCTTGGCCGGGCGTAACGTGCGTCACGAAATACCGGTTGAAGTATCACAAGCTGCAAAACGCAAAGAAAATGCGGCTCCGGGATTGAATCGAACGGCAACTTGCGAAAACGGGTTCCTTGCCGAGCATCTTGTCAATATCCCGATGGCCAAGACCGACTGACCTGAGAGGCGGGAAATGGCTCCTGACTATGATCTATCGACACTACCGAGTGAGCAGGTCGACCTTTGGATTTGCCTCCAGGCCGATGTCATCTGCGGCC
>JARLGN010000602.1 GCA_031292775.1 Acidobacteriota bacterium
CCTTCACGCTGGGCGCGGTCGACAATTTCCTCCACGGTGAAATCAGTTCGTCCGGGGAGCTCCCGATGGAGCAGAGCCGTGGCGATCCAAACCTCGTCCGCGACCTTTATTGTTGCTCCGGAAGTGGCTGACGCTGACATGCAAGACCTCGTTTTATGAATGCACTAAAATACTTTGTAACAAGGAATTTATGAATTGTCAAGAAATGGTTATAGTTATCGATCTTTCCTACGCATTCTCGCTTTAATGTGGGCTATCCACATTCTTCCGGCACGCTTCCTCAATCACTGCTATTCTAGATAGTAGCCGCTGTCTGTATTCCGGCACCGGGCCTTGGACCGCGGACGAAGTGGTTCCTCTATCGGGAAAACCGCACGGCTTCTGGAACAGGAAGTTCCGCCTGATACGCGCGACTGCTTTTACAGGGTACCTGACGCCTGGCGCCCTCATCTTCGATATAGGTCCCAGCACCAAGGAGGATTTAGTTTGAACCCATTGATTCGTAACGTTGCCATCATTGCCCACGTGGACCATGGCAAGACTACTCTTGTTGACGCCATGCTCCGGCAGAGCGGCATTTTTCGTAAAGGTGAACCCGTGGTGGAACGGGTTATGGACTCCAATGAACTGGAGCGCGAGCGCGGCATCACCATCCTCGCCAAAAACACCGCTATTACCTATCACGGCGCCCGCATCAATATCGTGGATACGCCGGGCCACAGTGATTTTGGCGGCGAGGTGGAGCGCGCCCTGAAGATTGTTGATGGCGTGCTTCTGCTGGTGGACGCGAGTGAAGGCCCGCTGCCGCAGACGCGTTATGTGTTGCGCAAGGCTCTGGAAGCCAAACTGCCTCCCATTGTGGTGATCAACAAAATTGACCGTAGTGATGCGCGGCCGCAGGAGGTTTTGAACGAGGTCTACGACCTGTTTATCGATCTCGATGCCGAGGAGGACCAGCTCAATTTCCCCGTCCTCTACTGCATCTCCAAAAGCGGCATTGCGCGTGAGACGCTTGACAGCCCTTCGGAAAACCTCCAGCCGCTCTTTGAAACCATCATGCGCGCCATCCCCCCTCCGGCAGGAGATAAAGACGGCACGCTTCAGCTCCTCGTAGCTAACCTGGATTACAGTGAGTATCACGGACGCCTGGCCCTGGGCCGCATTTTTTCCGGAACGCTTAAACGCGGCGACGAAGTTGCCATCGCCAAGCTGGACGGCAGCCTTCAGCAAACCCGCATCACCAAACTCTACGGTTTCGAAGGATTGAACCGCATCGATCTTGAAGCCGCGGAGGCCGGTGACATCGTGGCCATTGCCGGCGTGGAGGGAATCACCATCGGCGAGACCGTGACCAGCGTTGAAACCCCGTCGCCGTTGCCTCACATCCCCATCGATGAGCCTACCATCTCCATGGTTTTTACCATTAACACTTCGCCCTTCTCGGGGCGGGATGGCTCGTTCGTGACCTCGCGGCACTTGCGTGACCGGCTCGACAAGGAACTTCTTACCAACGTGTCCATCCGCGTGGAGGATATTGGCAGTCACGATTCATTCAAGGTCATGGGCCGGGGCGAGCTTCAATTGGCCATCCTGATTGAGATGATGCGGCGCGAAGGTTATGAAGTGGCCGTGGGGAAGCCTGAAATCGTTACTCGAACCCTGAATGGCAAGCTCCAGGAGCCGTTGGAGCAGCTCATCATCGACCTTCCCCAGGAGTTCGTAGGCGTGCTGATGCAGGAAATCGGCATGCGCAAGGGCGTCAACACCAAGATTGTGAGCCACGGCACAGGACATGCACAAAGCGGCCGCGTGCGCCTGGAATTCTCCATCCCTTCGCGAGGCCTCATTGGGCTGCGCGGGGAAATCCTGAAATCGACGCGCGGTACCGCGGTGATGAATACCTTGTTTAACGGTTACATTGACTGGCAGGGTGATTTGCCCACGCGGCTTACCGGTTCGCTGGTTGCCGACCGCGCCGGACGCACCACCGCCTTCGCACTGTGGAACCTTCAGGAGCGCGGCGACCTGTTTGTGCAGCCGGGAGTGGAAGTTTATGAAGGCATGGTGGTGGGCCAGAACTCGCGTTGGGACGATATGGACGTGAATGTGGTGAAAGAAAAGAAACAGACCAACATGCGCGCCTCCACGGCCGACGAAGCCATTCGCCTCGTCCCCTTTCGGCCTCTGACTCTGGAAGAAGCCATCGAGTTTATTTCTGATGACGAACTTGTGGAAATCACGCCCCAAACTCTTCGCTTGCGTAAGAAAATCCTGGAATATAACAAGCGCCCCAAGAAACACAAGCACCCGATGCCGGAGGAGTGAGCGGGACAAGTCCGTCCCAGTCTAAGCCAACCGGTAGCGTAGCGCCGCTGGGTCCCAACCAGACATGGAGGGGCCAGCGATGGGGCGGGCCGGGCACACTTGCTTGACATTCAAGGGGATGCGAAGATACGAGGTGATTTCCGAAATGCAACGCGTTCACGCCGGCTCCAAAACGCCGATGGGGACGGGAAGCGTTTAGCGTGACATCTCGATGCGAAGAAGCCCCGAAAGGCTATCATCCATCCGCTTTGATCTTGCGGTTATCGGGGGTGGCGTCAACGGCGCCGCAACGGCACGCGAGGCCGCATTTCGCGGGCTCAAGGTGGCGCTTGTGGAATCACGCGATTTTGCCAGCGGCACGTCAAGCCGCTCGTCGAAGCTGATCCACGGCGGGCTGCGTTATCTCGAGCAAATGGATTTCAGGCTCGTCCACGAAGCGCGCCGGGAACGCCGGCTTTTGCTGAAGTTGGCCCCTCACCTTGTCCGCCCGATACCGTTCTTACTTCCTATCTATGACGACGACCCCTACTTTCCCTTGAAGGTGCGGCTGGGACTTACGATTTACGATATCTTCGGTAATGCCGGCCGGGGCGATCGTCACCGGATGCTCAGTTGCGAAGAAGTGTGTAATGTGCTGCCCGCGCTGCGCCCTGACGGGATACGCGCTGGTGCGATCTACTTTGACGCCGAAACGGACGACTCGCGTCTGACCCTTGAATATGCCCTCGATGCCGCCGATCACGGCGCAGTGGTTTCAAACTACACGGAAATCCGCGCCTTCACGGTGTCAGAGGGCAAAGTGGTTTCGGCGGAAGCGCAAGATGTTCTTACCGGCCGTCGCCACGAAGTTACCGCGCGGGTGTGGGTGAATGCCACCGGCCCGTGGGTTGATTCAATACGCGCCATGCTGCCCCGCTTCGATGGTTCAAAGACCGTGCGCCTCACCAAGGGTACCCACATTATCGTCCCGCCGATTTCAAGTACTCATGCGCTCCTTTCCACCATCCGGCCGGGCAAGCGGATTTTCATAATGGCACCGTGGCAGGATGTTGCTTTGCTTGGCACTACGGAAACGGATTTTGACGGTGATCCCGCCGGAGTTCAACCCACACGCGAGGATGTTGAATATCTTTTGGCTGCGGTGAACCGCGTGCTTCGCAAACCCCTTGAGCCGAGTGATGTTCTTGGCAGCTTTTCGGGTTTGCGCGCCCTGGTGCTTCAGCCCGGCCGGACCTCTTCCAGTACCACGCGCGAGTTCCGCTTTCACCGTGATGCCTGGGCTACGAACTTTATTTCGGTCTGTGGGGGGAAGCTGACTACCGCCCGCGCTCTGGGCGAGAAGCTATGTGACGAACTTGAGCCGGTCCTTGCCTCAGGGAAGGCCGGGGCCAGACTGACCCGCACGTCTCCTTTGCCAGGCGGCCACACAGGCGAGTTCAAAGTCTTTGCCGCCAACGCCGCGAAAGATGCCGCCGCCGAGTTTAATATTCCTAGCGCTGTTGCGGAGCGGATCGTCCGCACGTACGGCAGTCGTTGGCAGGAGGTTCTTGAGCCCATCCGGGAGGCCCGGGGCCGGGCTCGACTGTTGCCGGGTAACCCCTCTCTGCTCGAGGCGGAAGTGGATTTCGCCATTCGTCACGAAATGGCGATGAACGTTGAGGACTTTCTGCTGCGCCGCGCTGGTCTGAGTTGGCGTGCCTGTTCGGCGCTCAGTGAATCGCTGCCGGCGGTGGCCCGCATTTTCGCCGGACACTTCAATACCAGTGAAGATCAGTTCCTCAGCGCGTCCGGCAGTTTCGCGAAATGTTCCGCTCTGCATTGGCCGGATTCAACTTCGTAGCCTGGTTACTTGAAAGGGGATGCCACCACCCATAAGCGCTAACTTGATGGCTGGATGCGCTTGAAGGCCCGCGAAGCGGGCACGGTCATGAAACCCACGGTCCGTGACGAGACCGTTCATTTGACCTCCATGAAATGAGGATTTGGCGTACCGCAACGGTTGGCAATTGGCTGCCAACTATCACAGGCCTACACCTCTTTTGGATTTGGAATCGTGCCCCAAGAAAAACTAGAAGCTGTCCGGGCTGTGACCGATGCAGAAAAATTGCGGCGGGCTTTGCGTGAAGCTTGACTGCACAGTGCGGGGGTTCCTATAATCCATTTTGCGCTATGCTGTGAAGCAGTGCGGCATCGGCAAGCGGGAGTAACTCAGTGGTAGAGTGCGACCTTGCCAAGGTCGAAGTCGCGGGTTCAAATCCCGTCTCCCGCTCCATAAATCTCCGGCGGTTAGTGGTTGGTGACTAGTGGTGAGTGAAGAGCGCCCGTTCCGATTGCCACTGACCACTAACCTCTATCCACTGTTTTAGTGGGCGCGGTACCCAAGTGGTAAGGGAGAGGTCTGCAAAACCTTTATACGTGAGTTCGATTCTCACCCGCGCCTCCAAGCTTTCCGCGTAATCTTCTGAATTCAGGTAAGTTATTAATTTTCGTGAATTCTGACTAAATCGGTCAAAATCACCCAAAATCTGCCAAAATCGACATCGGGGTCGGACCAAAGTCGGACCAAGATTATTGAACAATTTCTGGATGTCGCGCTGTTCCGACGACCTTCTCATAACGCTTCATCGCTTGGCGTCGGTGCTCTGCCGTAATGTGGACATAGCGTTCAACGATCCGAATTGAGGAATGCCCAAGGATTGCCGCCAAGGTCGCCAAGTCGATTCCCGCCTGTGCCATCCGCGTTGCGAAGCTATGGCGAAAATCATAAAGCACAAAGTTGAGCCCCGCCTTCTCGCAAACTTTGTCGTGAGTTGTGTTGAGCCTCTTAACGTGTTGCCCCGGCAGTCGGCGGGAAGGGAACAGCCATTCGCCGGCTTTCGACATCCGATGAGCCAGGATCTTGTGGCTCTCACTGATGAGGTCCAGAGTCCTCCGTGCAGATTTGGTCTTGCCTTTTCGAACATGAAGTTGGCCGCGGAATAAGTCAACGTCGTCCTTGCGAAGCGCCACCACTTCCTCCGGCCGCATTCCCTGGTTCAGTATGAGCCTGCCCACGTCATGCAAATCGGGGTACCGAACCGCCCAGCGAAAATACTTCTTTTCCTCTTTTGGCGAAATGACGTGAATACGGACGGCATCGGCGTCGGACGGAATCTTCACCAACTTCATGGGATTCTCACGGCACCAGTGGTTACGGATCGCGAATTTGAAGAACTTGGAGAGTGCGTGCATGTCATGTCGAAGAGTTACGGGACGGACGTCGTGCACCTTGATCCGCCACGCTTTGTATTCATCAACCTTGTTCTCGTCGACCAGGCTGACGACCACCGTGCCGAAGAATTCGCGGAGGCTGGCAAAACTAGTTGCCAGCCTCCGGTACGTATTAGGATGATCGCGATGCTCGGTCTCCGCCCATTCCAGGAAGATCTTCGCCGCTTCCTCGAACTGGCAAATCTTGAGCCTGCGGTTCGGGTGCCGTCCCTCCAATAGAGCTTGCCGGAACTCCAATCCGATCAACTCGGCAGCCTTCCTGTTTCGTTCGATGGCGGCCAAATCGGTGTTCCCCGTGTATTCCCTCCCGTCCAGAGTAAACCTGTAATGCCATTTTCCGTGTCGATCTCTCAGACCCATTTCTGGCTTCCTTCTTTGTGGATTCCATCCACGTATCAATCTCGTCTTTGAGGTACCAAACTCTTCTTCCCGCCTTGTGATAGGGCGGGCCGTACTTCCGGTATCTCCAATCGGTCAGTGTGCTTTTCTTTACGCCCAGGGTGCTAGAAAGCTCCTGAGGCGAAAACATATTCTCTCGCGCAAATTTCATTCTTCCTTTTTCCTTACCTCAATCATGCTGCGCATTTCGCAGCAACCCGCCAGGATGGTCAAGATGCTTATCCTGTCCACCCTGCGTGACGCCGATTCCCTGTCAACGTCTGCCTGCTAACGCCATCTGCGCGTCGGCCAGGAACTTTCGGGATGCCCGCCATTGTTGGTCTATCGTGGCTTCTTCCGGTACACCTCCTTCTGATTCATCCGATCTGGGGAGTCTCCACCACTGCCGCCTGTTAATCCTGCTTCCTTGATTCCCTGTGCGATCGTGCCGAGAGCGGAAGCTTCACTTTGCTTTCGAGCCCAGGTGGCCTCGCTCTTCATCCAGCAATAGAGATCGAGCGGCGTCGTAAGGTTCTTCTTGAGCCTGTCCGCCTGAGCACGCTCCCTTATCGCCAGTATGTTGTGAGTACGGCTTGCCTCCTCCATAAAGGCAATCGCAAGCTCCTTCTCCGCATTCCCGCCCAAAGCGAAAGCCAGCGCGACCCCTCGCAAGACGTCTTCAAGGCTGACCATCGGGTCGCTCAATGATTCCTTCCAGTTTTCGAGGAGCATGTGCCTAGCTTTGGGCGTGAGGGAAAAAGAAGTCTTGCCCCTCGCGCCCGCAGTTACTCCCGACACCAAACCTTCCTTTTCCATCCGAGCAAGCGCCGGCGCCGTCGACCCGAGGGAAAGACCCAGCTTGCGATAGAGAGAATAAACCGTTGCCGATTGCATCTGGTCGATCGCCATGAGCACGAGCATGCTCAAACTCGTCCTGCCATCTGACTTGCTGCCAGCCATAAGTCCCTCCAATGCGCGCCCCCTCGGTCTACAGAAATTACCATACGACGTAATATTACGTCGTAATATGTGCTCTGTCAAGTCCCATTTCGATGGGCTCCCCGAAATTCAGATTGGGGACACAACGTCGCTTTCCTGGCACTTAAGAATTCAAGTTGTGCAAACGAAATAACCTGTCCTGAGCAAGGGTCCGGGGCGAGCCTCTATTGCATACTTCCCGAAAGGCGCGGAAACACACTGAGGATTGACTTCTATAGGAGACGATAAAGAGCGGCCAATTCAGAGTATCGAAATCACACGCTGCATAGCAGCCGTTTCAATCCACGCCCCCGCGCGGGGGGCGACATGTTCCCGCATAAGGATGGGGATGCCGATGAGGTTTCAATCCACGCCCCCGCGCGGGGGGCGACATGTTCCCGCATAAGGATGGGGATGCCGATGAGGTTTC
>JARLGN010000086.1 GCA_031292775.1 Acidobacteriota bacterium
CCATAGATCCCTTCGTCCGTGTACACTTTTGTGAACAACCAATTCTTCCAGGGATTGCCTGCGATGTAGGTGTCAATCTTGGTTATTTTCATGCTTTAGCCGCCTCAACCTTTAGAAATCAGAATTCCATTTCCGCTTCGTGAATACCCTGCGCGGTGCTATTGAACACGATTCAATTCTTATGAGGCTCCCACGCTATTGTCAAGATTGGGGGCGGCCATATTGTCGTCCTCTTGAGCCGAAAGGGGATGCGGGAATTGGAGGTTGACGTGCAGGCGTTGGAAGAGACTGTTCACGGTGTTGAATGCAGTGGCAAGCGAAATACCAAGGATGAGGTGGGTGGCGGTTTACCCCGCCATTTATCAATTGATTCCGACCCACGAGCACGTCGTAGCGGCGGGTTTATCCCGTCACTTATCGGAGGAATCTCACGAGGGCAGCATCTATGCGCCGCTACGTCACCTGCCACGGGAAGAATTTCTATGAAGAGGACCATCGCATTCCTGGCAATTGTGTTTGCCCTCGTCGTCGCGGCTAATTCACTGCATCCGGGCGCCAACTACACCATGGGGGTGCCAAACCCGCACGTCGATGACGCTAGCACGGACCCTGCCGGGGTTCCCAGTTGGGGAATTGGACCTTTTGTCCGTGACGAGGGGGCCGACTTCATAAGAATAACCCCCAATAGTGTCTTCCAATGCCCTGTCAAGAGAAATTCTGTTCATTGGGAGGATCAAGCTGTTTTGTGCGCGGCGGCAATTGTAAGGGATAACAAGGTTTACGTTCTCTATCGCGCTGAGGACAGCACGCTCAGTCAGCCGGCGGCGGGAAAATATCACTGGGGCACAAGCCGTATAGGAATTGCCACAAGCGAGGACGGCCGGCACTTCCAGCGCTACCCGGAACCGGTGCTGTATCCCGCCAATGATGGGATGAAGGACAGCGAGTGGCCCGGCGGATGCCAGGACCCGCGCATCGTCGAGGCCAGCGACGGCACTTACGTGATGACCTATACGGCCTATGACGGGAAATTCCCACGCCTCGCCATCGCCACGTCAAAGGATCTGTTCCACTGGAAGAAACAGGGCCTGGCGTTTCGGAATCAGCTTGGCGGACGGTTCTGCGGAAATTTCCGAAGCAAGTCAGGTTCGATCGTCTGCAAACGGGACGGCGGCAGGTTCATTGCCGAGAAGATAAATGGGAAGTACTGGATGTACTTCGGTGAATTCGGGATCATGCTTGCCAGCTCGAAGAATCTGATTGATTGGGAGATTGTGCTGGACGAGAAAGGAGTGGATCCGCTGATTGTAGCGCCGATGCGAAAAGGCGGGCAGTGGTTCGATCAGGGAACAACCGAATGCGGTTCACAGGCGTTCATCACGAGCGCCGGCATCTTCATGATCTACGATGGAATGGCGCCGCAAAGACCTGACCTGGCATTGACCGGCAAGATCTGGTCGGCGGGCCAGATTCTGTTTGACTTAAAGGACGTGGGCAAAGTGATCGGGCGTACGGACCGCGACTTTTTCCATCCCGAAAAAGACTACGAGAAGCAAAACATTACCAGAGGGACAGGCGGTGCGAACAATGTCACCTTCGTCTCAAATTTGATCTTCTTCGGCGGCAAATGGAGATTCTATTACGGCTGCGCCGATTCCCGCGTGGCGTGTGCCGTAAGCACAAGGTAATCGTCGTGGCCTGTCTGGCATCTCGCAGCGCGGAGTCAGTATTCTGGGTCGATATACCAAGACTAACGGCGCGGACTCTAAGTTAATTGAAAGTCTGACCGGAAGAGCAGACAATGGCGCTCGGCTGATCCCCCATTGGGCCAGTCTCCGCCGGATGAGAAAAGGTTCAGGATTCAGCCCACGACCGCCGATGGTTTAAAGGGGAGATGAATTGCCCGTACCGGAACCAGATCGTGGTGAAGGCAGATGCCGGTTGAGCCTTGACCTCAACAGGAGAGGCCGGGTCTGCGCTCCCCTTCTCCTCTTTGCCATGCTTGCCGGAATTCCCGGCGCGGCATCGGAAAAACCCGCCAGGCAAAGCAGCAAACCCGAGTCCAGCTCGAATAGCACCACCACTTCGCAACTCATCAATACCGAAACCAATCCCACCCTCCGATTTCCCATCGCCAGGATGGGGCACATGAACGGTACCCTTTCCTTTGGCTGGCTTGACGTTTCGCGCGACATGGTTCGGTATCATGTGGAGCAGCCACCGGCCAAATCCCAGGATTCGTTTGAAGTATCCCGGCAGGGGATTCGCGTCATCGGTTTTCAAGGCCTCTTCCTGGAATTCTCAAATCCCAAGTACAACAGGATCTTCTATCTTCCTCCCAGCGAGTGGGAATCGCTTCATAGCGGCTTCGGTATTGTTTCCGCCGCCGAGGGAGGGGCAGCGGCGACAAGCTCGATTGAGCAGGCGATCAAGAACTTCGACTTTGCGCTCGCGCTGGCCCGGCCGCGGACGCCGCCGCCCGCGGTGGTGGAGAGTCCTGTTGCGCCTCCCTCGCCCCAACCCACTGTTGCGCCGGCGGCCGCGCCTAACATTGTGTTGGTAACTCCGGCGGGAGCAAGCGGCAATCAAGCCGTGGAGAGTGACACGTCGCCGCTGGTCATTCGCGGCGCAGTGATGGATGCCAGCGGCATCCCGGTGGTGATGATTAATGGAGCGCCTGCCAATATGCGGCCGCAAAGTTCCCAGGCGGCGGAATTCTGGTCCGACCCTTTGCCCCTCCAGCCGGGGAATAACCGTTTCCAAGTCTCTGCTTCGAATGCCGCGCACGCTGAAGCCCATTTCGACGTTCTTGTTCACTACACACCCAAGGCGGCGCCCCCGAATCCACGCGCGTTGGACAAACAGGAAATTGTCGCCTTGCTCCATGGCGGGGTTTCGATCGCGCGCATTGTGGAACTCGTCAAGGAGCGGGGCATCAAATTCCGGCCCACGGCGGATGACCTTAACGTCATTCGCGCCGAGGGCGGAAGCGAAGAGCTGGTCCAGGCAATCCAGCAAGCCGCCGCCCAGTGAGCGCTTCCGGGATTAGGTCTGTGGGCGTGGCACTTGTGGGAGAGATTGAACGCTGAGGTTACTGCTCGCGGCAATCGGAACTGATCCGCTCTACGGCGGACACCGGAAACCGGCAGCAGGGAGGTTGATCTGTGATGAGGCCGAACCAGGACAATTGGCGCACGTGCCGCAAAGCCCTTTTGCTGTTCTTAATCATAGGCGTGGCTCTGGCATCCGCAGCCGGCCAGGCAAGGAAGAAGTCCAAGGCTGCTGGGGGCGGCGCCAGCCCCGATGACTACCAGAAGCCGCAACTGTTGAATGGCGACACCAATCCCACGCTGCGTTACCCGGCGGCGAGCTTTTCCGGTTGGTCCGTCAAAAGCACATCTTACGGTTGGTTCGATGTGACCCGACAGGGGATCCGCTACGGTGTGGTCCAACCCGCCGATAAGATCAGTGAAGGGTTCAGCATGTCCAGCTCGGAGATTACCGACCTCAAGATCGAACAGACGTACTTGATGTTCCGTCGGGGAGGTGACAAGAAAAAGTATTCGGTCTTTTACCTATCGCAAGAGCGTTGGGGAACTGTTCATAGCGGCCCGGGCGCCATGGGAGCTGCCGGTATGGGCGCCTTGGGGACGGCTTCGATGTTTCAAGCCATCAGGAATTTCGACAATGTACTCGCGATGGTAAAGCCGCCTGCTCCCGTCGTGGCGCCAGCGATCGTAGCTCCTCCTCCGGCACCCATACCCGTCGTGCCCCCGTCTCCTCCCGCGGTTATCGTGGCATCCCCCTCCGGGGCACGCGCCGATCAAATTGTGGAGGTACAGGAGACACCCCTGGTCATCCGTGGAGTGGCAATGGATAGCACCGGCATCCCGGTTGTGAACATCAACGGTTCCCCCGCCAACATGCGCCCACAGAACAATCAAGCGACTGAGTTCTGGTCAGATCCGCTACCGCTCCAACCCGGAACAAATTCCGTCCAGATTACCGCGTCCAACTCCGCCCACGTTGAGACCAAAGTCGCCTTCACAGTTCATTACACTCCCAAAGCTGCGCCCGTGAACCCCAGAGCCCTGGATAAAACTGCGATCATTTCCTTGCTCGCGGGCGCGGTCCCATCCTCGCGCGTGGCAGAGATTGTCAAGGAACGTGGCATCAAGTTCCGGGTCACGGCCGACGATATAAAAGAAATCCGCGCCGCCGGCGGAAGCGACGAACTGATTGAGGCAATCCAGCAGGCCGCACCCGCCCCATGAGCGCTGCCAGCTTTGCGGGTCCGAATCCAATAGCAGTGGAGGTTAATCCCCGATGAGTCGAACTCTTGATGTTGGACGAATAGACCGCATCGTCCTCTTATCATTAATGATGATGACTGTGCCGTCCTTCGCGATCGCACAACGCGCCAAGAAATCATCCCGAATTGCGACCCCATCCATATCGAACACTACCGTCCAGCCGCAACTCCTCAATGCTGATACCAACCCCACCCTGCGTTTCCCCATTGCGCGGGCATCGCTTTCCGTGACGAGCCTATCTTACGGCTGGCTCGATATTACGCGCGCGGGAATCCACTACACGGTGGAGCAACCGCCCAAGAAGCAGGCCGATGGATTTAGCGCCTCGGCGGCGGATATCCGCGACCTCAAGCTGGATGAACGCAACAACACGGTCGTCTTCCGAGATGGGAAAAAGAGGGAGATGCTCTTCTACTCATCCCGTGAGAATTGGGGGAGCATCCGTCGCTCCCGCGATTTTTATGCTCAGGCCACCGAGGGGGCGTCCGGGACCCAATCAATTTATAAGACCATGTTGGATTTTGAGGCCATGCTGGCATTGGTGAAGAGCACGGCCGCTCCTCCCGCCCCGGCCGTAGTGGCGCCGGTTGTCCCCGTTTCGCCGCCATCCACGCCGGCAGCGCCACTTGGGCCCCCCGCAATCGTGGTGGCGTCCCCTTCCGGCGCAGGGGAGAACCGAACTGTCGAATTGAGCGAGTCCCCATTGGTGATCAGGGGGGTGGCGATGGATAGCACTGGCATGCCGATCGTTAAGATCAATGGGTTGCCCGCCAACATGCGGCCACAAAACTCCCAAGCGGCAGAGTTCTGGTCAGACCCGCTGCCTCTGAAGCCTGGAGCCAATCCCATCCTGATTACCGCGTCCAACTCCGCCCACGTGGAGACCAATGTGGCATTTACGGTTCGCTACACCCCCAAAGCGGCGCCCGTGAATCAGCGGGGCCTGGACAAAGCGGAGATCATTTCTCTGTTGCAAGGCGCCGTTCCTGCGTCGCGTGTTGCTGAAATCGTCAAAGAGCGTGGAATCAAGTTTGCCCCAACGGCCGACGATCTTAACGATATCCGCGCCGCCGGCGGAAGCGATGAGCTGATCGAAGCCATTCAACAAGCCGCGCCGCCCAAGTGAGCGTTGCCCGCAGGTGACGAGTAATGAGGAGGAGGGTTTAGTTTTCCCGAGCGGTGGTCTATGGCCGCCAACTTTCTAGTTTCACGGACTCCGGCGCTCATAG
>JARLGN010000603.1 GCA_031292775.1 Acidobacteriota bacterium
TGGGTTTGAATCATCTCGATGGCTTCATCAACCGCGCGACTCTGCACCTCACTGACTTTCGCCTGGAAATCCGAATACCCCACGTCCAGATGCTCGTGGGGCACAACATACATCAGCCACTTCTTTGCCGGACTGACCGTCGCGGTGATCTGCCGGGTCTTGCCCCCAATTTTGACCGTCACTTCCGCAGGTGTATTCGGGGCGAATTCCGGCACCGTGAATTCGGCAACATCTTCCCCGAATTCGCGGTCGGCCGATAGTTTCTGAGTGAAGGTCTGCTTCCCCAGTCGCAGGGTCAACTGGCCGGAGGCAAAGGGCTGGTTGCTTCGAACCAGGACGTCTACCAGTTCCGTCAAGCCTTCTCGCTTGCGCACGTAGAAGACAGTCGGAGTAACGTCCATTTTGACGAAGCCCTTGTTAAAGCGCGCGCTGGAGTCGTGTTCCATCGCGATGGCGTCATAGTAAACTCCGCCGCTGGTAAAGTCATCGCGCTCCGCCGACCCGTCAATGGCCGTCAAGACCAGCTTATTGGTTCCTTTCAGGAGGAAATCCGGGTTGATCTCGGCAACGACCGTGTCGGCGGCAGCAATGGGGCTAACAACCAACTGGCGGTCGCCTCCGTTGTAATCCGGCAGCGGATGGCGATAAAACGAGGCGCGGTGCCCATTGATTTCGACGCCCAACCGGGGAATGCGTGGAGTCTCCACCAACAGTGAAACCTTCAGTGTGACCAATCCGCGGGGCACTTCGGCCAGATCAAACTGGATGGTATACGGATGTGGCACAAATCCCGCGCGCCCGTTGGCGGACCCGGGTTGGTAGGCCGGCCAATCCTGCTCAGGACTGCTCTTCCCCACTACGTAGACCAGCTCACCTTTGGGAAAACGCTGGCCGAATAGGGGCGGCCCTTGCTTGTCCGTATTGAACTCACCGGACGAAGAATTGAACGTCCCAATTTGCCAGAGGGTTTCGGCATAAATGCTGGGCAATGCAAAAACGCAGCCCACAACCAAGGTTAGTACGCACACAGGGATGAATCGATAAAGACGTCTTTCGCTCACGGTTTGCTCCTTTTGCAGAACACGCGAGTCTCTATCATGGGCAGAATTTTGTCCAATGGAAATTCCGGCCCCGACTCCTTTTCGCATTGCCCGCATATCTCACCACGCGGAGACATCTTTCCTGGTTTTCTGCCCATTCGATCTATAGCCCGAACTCCATTCGTGATGCCCCTTCTTCGCAGAGGTGAACTACGATTGCCGAGTCCGCTTCAAAATCTGCAAGGAACGGGCCGCAAGTTTCCACTGAGTCTTGGCCTCTGGTGGACCCGACGCCAGCGAATACGCCTCCGTAGTTTCAATTTCAGCAGAACTAATCCCGTAGTTTGCCAGCACGAGATAGAGCTCATCATTGGCGAAGGCAGACGCGACAACGTTCTGAGGCAGCGGCTGCCGGAAAAGGCTTGAGTCAATAATTTCCAGCCACGCCCACGTGCCCTCTTCCACCAGCGGTAGATACTGTTTGAGCCACCGGGCGTGGGTGGGTTGAGCCTCGGGCCGGCCCGGAACTGAATCCCACCAACCATAACTGTAAGGACCTTGGGGATGGGCCTGGTAATACTTCCAAATCTCGCGGCAGTGCTGGGTCCAGAAGTCCTTCTCCTCCGGTTGGTATTGAATGCCGGGAATCGATGCCCGTTCGCCGGTAAAGGGTCTTCCTGCCAGTAGAAGTGGAAACTGCATATAGGGGATTGATTCCAGGTACAACTCGTCTTCATTTTCAATCTTGGCACGGCTCATATCGAGACACGGGACCACATACGGTGGATGATTTTTGACGGCCTCCCGAAATGAGTCGGCGTTCCGGACACCCTCGCCGACCCAAAGGTAGTCGTATACTTTCATATTTGTTTGCAGGCGTGTCGCACCACCATGATGAACCTTGATAATGCCTCCCCGGCGTTTAACCTCGCTATAAATGAGGGCAAGTAGATCCTCCAAAGCGCCGTCGTGATGGTCGGTCTGCTCTGTCCCCAGGACGTCGTCCGCAGACGGCTTCACATTCCGCCAAGAAAGGCTGTTGTATCCGAGGTCGTTGTAGAATCCGTCCACGCCATAGTCATCCAGGATTTTTACTAAATGTGGCAGCAGGTAAGCGCGCCATCCGGGGCTGCCCGGGGAGCAGTGCGCGTAGTGATACCACACCTCCACAAGGTCGGGCGTGCGCGCCCACTCCGGCCGGAAGTCGGAGTCCTTGCGCTCAAAGAAGCCGCTCGAAGCGTAAACAATGAGCTTCATCTTCCGCTTATGAACCATTTCCACGAACCGCTGGAAACCCTTGGGGTTCACGGGACTGAACTTGTCCGCCCCGAACAGCCGCTCGGCATCGCTCCACTCTTCGTGCACCTGAATAAGACTGATGCCCTGTTCCTTCAACCTATCAAGCTCATGCTCGTCCCAGTCATCCGGATCCCACACCTTGCGGCAGGGATATTCGCCAAGATTGTAAGAACATTGTCCCGGCAGGTAATCGGTGATCAGGTGTTTCCGCAAGCATGTCCTGATCGCGCGCTCACAAGTCGCGACGTTCTGAAGCCGCTGCCGGTGCTTGTCAAGACTATAAGAATTGGTGATTGAGGGTGTGGGTTCTTTTGTGGCTATAGGCCTATTAACCGAAGTGGCTGGCCAGAGGTTCTCTGCCCCTCCAGTGCCCGCAACTTTGACTATCCCTGCGCCCCCAGCTACTTTCAGAAACGTGCGTCTCTTCACGGTTCACCTCTCTAAACGTTCGAGTAAGTGTAGCGCACTGCGGCGGGGACGCAACCTAACATGTTTCTAGGGGCTGGGCTTGCCCTGCCCCGGCCGATGGTCGATACAACACTAAGAGGCCCATAAGCGCGAAGATAACAACTGACCCGAAAAGAAAGGATTCACCACGGAGCGCACAGAGACCACAGAGGAAAGCGCTTCCCCCCTTAACGGGCTGGGATGACGGTTCCTTGTTTGTTGAAGCACAGGTTTTCTCCACCTGCTCTCAGTGATCTCTGTGGCTCTGTGGTGAAATCCTTGCTCTGCATTCATTCTAAGTGGCATATCATGGATTCGCCGAGAGAGATAAGCGATTATCTTAGCGATTATGGAGGGCAAGCCCACCACCTGCGTCGAGCACCCAAAACTCAACTGGCCATTGCGCGGAATTGCAGTTGGAGGTATGTTACGAGATGTCCGGGAACCACCTCGGGTGAGTCCCGGCACGATGTTCGGGCGCATCTCAGTCATCTAAATTTCAAAAATTCCCTCAGGGAGAAAAACCATGAGTCTTTCGCGAAGACGGATGATGTATGGTCTTGTCGGCTTGGCGGGCATGACCCGGAATATCACAACACTTCACGCTCATCACCATCACTCGCCGCGGCTTGGCAAGAGTGCCTTGCAGGCATCTCCCGCCGCCAGCGCGATGGACGACAAAGCTCCCGGCATCACTGGCCAGGGAAAAATGAAATTCAAGGTCCTGTACACCTCCGACCATCTTCCCCCCGAGGCCCAAAAGGTGCTGAAAGACGCTCATGGCGGATTTGCCGTCGACCGCCGGCCGGGGAAAGAGGAAACCTATTTTGCCCTTCCGGGGGCAGGGATTCTGCAGGTCAGTGCTGATTTCAAGACCATCAACATGCTCGACACGCCGGATGAAATGCGGAAGATAAATCTGCATGACACCAACATCTGGTACGACAAGGATGGAACGCCTTACCTGGTCTTTCCCGCCAACAGTGAGGGCAAGATTTTTACCACCAGCCTCGATGGCAAGCTCGTTCACAAACTTGACGCCCCCACGGCCGCCGACAAATTTGAGTTGGAGGCGGTTCACGACTACTTTGTGAAAAAAGAGAATTTCGCGCCCACGGCCGTAGAGTACCTGAACGGCATGTATTACGTCACCACCGGATACTGCAAGCTCGACTACGTATTAACGGTACGCGTGACCCCCGAACAGCGCTTCGAGGCTGTGTGGAATGATCTGGCCTTCGGCGGAAAGGGCGAAGGAATCGGTCAGTTCGGCACCGGCCACGGGATTACCAAACCTCCCGGGATGGTGCGGCTTGATGTCGCGGACCGGCCGCACTCGCGCTTCGAGCGATTCACTCCTGAAGGCCAATACCTCTCAACCCTGCCAATGCCCCCGGGTTCCCTGCCCTGCGACATCAATTATTTGGACCATCAATACAGTGTGGTCCCCGCGCTGGAAGGCCCAGACAAGACGAAGGGCGCACCCATCTATGTCCTGGAACATGAAAAGCTGGTTTCCACCATTATGATCAAGGAAGACCTGGGGCTGCCGAACTTTACGCACATTCATAACGCCGCGATACGGAAAATCGGGCACAAGTTTTACATCCTGGCGCTGGCGTGGAATCCCGGCGACTTCGCTATTTTGGAACAAGCTTGAGAGATCGGTCGATCTGGTGATCGCGTGATCACTCAAATGCAGTGGGCAGAAAGCAGCAAGCAGTAGGCCGAAAGCGAGAACCGGGCGATCGGGTGATGGAAACGCTCAATTCGGCATTGTCCCAGGTGCCGCCGGAACCCCAGAGGGGTGGAAATTGAGTAGCCGTGGGTAAGGGCACGCTTTCTGTGCCCGCCACCCACGGATCGCTTAATTACCGATTCTGCCGACCCTGAAGGGGTCGCATGAATCTTGGTTGCAGCAAGTGAGCGTGCCGTAACGCCACGCGATTCGACCCCTTCAGGGTCGACAACATGCGGGACGCGTTCCGGGGGCGTTGCCCCCGGCTACTAACTTGTGCCCTTGCAGGGCGTCGAAGAGACTTCGAGTTTTTCCGCAGCCTGTCCAGCCCCCGCGAAATCGTGTCTACTAATCTTTCTTCGTCCCGCAGTGAAAAATGCTGGTTGGTGGCTCATTTTCGTAATGCCTACGCCAGCAATTCAAGATATCGATCAACCTTGCTCACGTCATCGCGCTGACCCGCCACGCGAAAACGCCCCCCCGCGCCGGCGGACTGGTAGACCGATTCTGTCCATTGGTAAGTGGCGCGCGCCACACTCTGGTCCACCGCTTCTTTCATGGCGCTGACGGGGCTGAGCACGGTCAGGTTTCTACCCGCCACGGCCGCTGCCACCTGCGGCAGATCCAGATGGTTCAGTATGTCCGGAATTATCACGTCAGCGCTGTAAAGATACCGGTCACCCTGCGTAAGGTGACGATAAGAAAACAAGCCGCGATCACAAACCGTTGCCTCAATTCGCGAATCGAGTGCCGCAGCGAAGAGCGCCCAGAGCGCTCCGTCTCCTTTGCCGATCAGATGCACGCTGGAACTCTTCGCGGCAGGACGGCTGAGAACGTAATCGACGCTGCGAACAACGTCCTGCACCCGCCATCCCAGTAATGACTCATTGATTTCCCAAGCCCAATACGCCATCGCGGTCTGGGCATCTTCCAGATTGGTAAATTCTGTCGCCGGGTCCATATCCGGGTGAGGGGGCCGAGTGCTCCCCTTGCCGCGAACATCCACCGCGACAACGCAATATCCTCTGCGAGCGAACTGCTCGAGGGCGCCGAATTCCATGCCATCGTGTTCCTTGCCCGCGTCGTCAACGTAAAGAATGGTCGGCGCCGATAGGCGGTTCACGTCCGGGACAAAAACCCACGCAGGAATATAAATTCCCGGCTCGGAAAGGAACTCAACTTTCTCAACTTGATATCCGCGCCGAGGCGTGGTTTCCAGATGACGCACTCCCAACTCGGCGTTGGAGGAATGAAAGTGCAGCAGTTTCTTGATTTCGTCCCTAATCTCACCGCGGAAGGAATCCACTTCCGATTGCGACACAGGGATTCTTCTGGTCGGCGGCAGAGCGGACCCTTTCTTCAATATCAACGAGAAAATAGTTTCGCCCTGCTGGGAATATCGAATGGACCCATCGGGCGTGCAGTATAGGGTTTCGGGCGCTTCCGGCAAAAATCCAGATTCGATGGCTGGACCGGGCCGGTGATAAAACCACCGGCAGAACCAATCCGTGGTGCGCAACCGCAGCTTGGGAGTCAAGGCGTGAGGGTCCAGAGCCTCTTCCGTATCGAAGGCCTCCGGCGCACCCAGCAGTTTGTAGCCCGCTCGCAGGCGTTCAGTCTGCTCATTGTACGCGGGAGAGTAATGCTCGATGGTGGCAAGTGCCGCCCGCGGCGCAACCGCCATCCGCGTGTCATACAGGTCGATTCCATAAATTGCCGCTGGGAAGAAGTGCTGCTCCACGTCTCCGGTGCCCACCTCGTCACCCGGCCCGATTTTCATGGGCCAGCGGCGGCCATACCCGCCTTCGTTCATCACCGCGCACTGCACGCGTTCGTCCAGAGCGGAAATGAAAAGGGTCAGCGTCCCGCCACCGGAGTGGCCCGTGCATCCGATTCGCTTCGCGTCCACCTCCGGACGCGATTGAAGATAGTCGATGGCACGCATGCCGTCCCAGATGCGATACTCGGTAAGATTCTCACCCAGCAGAAAAAGCAGGTGTCCCGGCATGTCGTGCTCCCACGTCGAAGAACCGCCAATTTCGTCCTGGTTGGTTTGCGGATTCCAAAACTGCCGCCGCTCGCCCTGCCCGATGGGGTCGTAAGCGAGCACGACAAATCCACTCTTCACTAGATCGTGGTACAGATATTGGTACGCCTCATAAGCACGAGCCGCGGGGTAATGCCCGCACGGAGAAATGATGCCGGGGAACGGCCCAGGACCGGAAGTTGGAACGTAGAGACTTGCTGTAACCCAGAAATTCGGGCGGCTTTGGAACATCACATTTTCAATGCGGTACCCCGGCCGCTGCTCCACACCTGTAACCACCGGGCCTAGCGGGTTGCGCTTCGGGAATCCCCCCAACATCTCTGTAATCTTTTCCCGCACAAATTGATTGCGCTTCTCCAAATCCGGGGCCGTGCCGATTCCGCTTCGCACCTTGTCCCACTTGGCCGCCAACACATTCGTCTTCGCGGAGATATAGGACACCAGCATGTCGGGCAAGTCTTCACTATAGGAGTGGACCACCGCGTGAGATTCCTGCCCGAAGGCCAGCGGGCGTTTCGACATGCCGGGGATAAGGGGCAACGCACTTGCCCATTGCAGGAATTGCCTTCGATTTTGACGCATCATCACATTCCTCGCGCCGGGAATTTACTCGGCCTGGATAACCGCCAGAGCATAGGTTCGCAGCAGCGGAATAGGAATCATGGCCCGGCCACCCTTCTCCGTCACCGCCAAGGGCACAGACGATTCATCCTCAGGAGAAAGCAAAAATGCCTTACTTACCTTTTGCTGATTGGCGATCCGTAAATTCAACACGATGCCCCGCACTGATGGCGCCTTGGCCACGTTGTAATTCACCAGGTGCACCATCAAGGTCTTGTTCCGCTTCTGCTCGGTAATCTCCGCCGCCACGGTCGCCGGGGCAACAACTTCCAAGGAAAGTTGCCCTCCCGCCGCCCACTTCACCGCGTCGTTCAATTCCCTCCAGTTGATGGGGAGCTTCCAGTACTCGCTGGTCATGTCTTCCCCGCTCGGCTTTGGGATCGCCGGTTTCACTTCCGGGATGTAAACCACTCGCCCGCTTCCGAACTTGCTGTGAGTGGTAGTTTTCAAGATCGCCTCGGGCTCGTAAGTGCCGCGCCAGGGCGGAGCGTCAAGCCCTATCAGGTCTTTGAGCCCGAAGTTGCGCCGTCGCAGCCTCCAGGGCGTGTACAGGGACGTGTGTTCGGTCGCCACCAATCCTCCGCCGCCGCTCACAAACTTGCGGATCAAGTTCATCTGCTCATCCGTCAGGCATTCCTGGTCAGGCAGAGCCAACACCCGGTATTTCGAGAGGTCCTTCAAGTTGTCGTCAAAGATGATGTCAAAGGGAACCTTGTCCTGAATCAGTGACTGCTCGAAAAGCATGGTGCTAACGGCGGGGCGGTCGTTGTTATAAGCCATGGTGGCAAAGGAATGAAGCACCGCAACGTCCGCCACGTTATCTACGTCGCGATAGTAATCGAAATTGCGATGGAAGAACTTCAGGTATTGGCGTTGGTCCTGCGGTAGGTCGTACCCCGCCAGCACGCCGCCGACGTCACCGATACACTGCCGGCCAAAAGCCAACGCTTCCGCCAACTGCAACGTGTTCCCCTCTTCGCCTCCGGAGGCGACAAACAGCGTATTGTGCAGGGTGTTGGTCATCTTAAAGGTTCGAATGCGGTTTACCAGAATCCCCTGATCAGTAACACCCGCAGCGTCGCCCTCTTCCGTCCACACGGCGTCGAGGTGTGATAGCAGACGGGGATAATCCACCCCCTCCTCCCACACGGTGTTGTGGCCGGAGATTCCCATATGCGGATTTGTTTCCACCGCCACATCGGGATTTTGTTGGCGAAGCAGGGCCTCCATTTCCGCATAGTAGGCAGTCAACCTTTCACATCGAAAGTCAGCCCATTCCTGAAACAGGGGGTCATTGATGGCGCCGAGCGGACGGTCCCAGCGCGGGGGAAGCACGTAACGCATATCCGAAAATCCGAATCGTTGCTCGCGCTCATTTGCCGTGTATTTGTTATTGAGAAACTCGCGAAATTGCTCGATGGCCAGGGGATGCTGGAATATCGGCGGCTGCGCCTGCATGCTGGTGTTATCGAAATGAATCAGGTCGGCATGGAAATCATCTTCCGCGCTCTTAAGCACACGGCGCATGTATTCACGGTACCCGGGATGCATAAAGTAGACCCGCTTGCGAAAGGTCTGCCCGTCATAGAAAACGGGCTTGCCTAGAAAGTCCGGCACAAACCAGGACTCTGCTTCCGGCTTCTCCAACAGAAACGTTTCATAGGCAATGGTGCTGCCCACGTAAACGCCCACCTTCAGGCCCTTCTTGTGGACGAGGGCCGCGAGTTTCATCCCTTTCTCGCGATGTTCCTTCTCCGCTTCCAGTCCAAATCCCTTATAGAAGTGGACGATGACCACCGTTACACCGAGTTCCTTGAGTTTGTCGATGGCCTCTTCCGTGTGCTCCTTCTCGTAATCCTCTTCCTGCCAGAGGGGACCGCCACCCACGCGGCGGCGGAAGATGGGCATGTCATCGTGATTCGACACGGTTACAATGGGCAGCGTATGCAGCCACGAAGGGTGAGGCCTGGCGGCCTGACCTTGTGGTGACGGCGCGGCAAGAGGATTAATGCCCGCCCACCATACAAGCGTCGCGAAGATGCCGACGATGCCCAGACCCAACACCCAACTCTTCCGTTGCTGTGGCATTGTGCCCTCCCGTGAAGTGTTCAATTGGGGCGCCGCCCCGCAGGAATACTATGCCAGCGGGGCCGCCCATTCAATCGTTGATTTCGGTTTATTTCGATTATTACCGCGCGATTACGTTTGAAGCGAGCCGACAGCGAAGTAGATTGGCGACATCCAGATCAATCAGCAACGCCCCCCTCATTCGGCTTCAATCAGTATGGATATTTCGAGCGTACGCCGGGGCGAAGACTCAGAGCCGCTACCGCGAAGCGGCACAGACAGCACTGCAACCGCGTGCTCCAAGGTAGTCTCGGGCGCGTTGGCGTAAGGATTGTATGGGTACACGGGCCAGGTGAGCTGCGCGGGCGCGTCAATCCGCATTTTCCATCCGGGGTAATGAATCCAGCCCCCGAGGTCCTGGGAACTCAAATCGATTCTCGTCGAACCCAGCACCAGCTTGGTCCCTACTCCCGTTTCAATTGACTGGCCAACCTTCATGCACAATTGCAAATTCAGTTGTGAATTATCAATGCTGCCTCTCGGTGTAACATTGAAGCGCAGCCGTAATTGCTTATCGGAGAGCACTGTGGCTTCGAGCACACTGAAAAAAGTGTTGTAGGCAAGCGTCAAACGGTCGCGGCCAGATGTCATTTCCAGCTTGCTGCTGACGGGCATGGCAAAGAATTGCTCACCGATTTTTTCCGAGAATGTGGCCAACTCCGGCTGCCGTTTGGAATTGGCACCGGTAATAATCAACCCTTGCCCCTGGTGGAAAACGCTGAGGCCCGCCTGCCGGTCCAGATAGAACTGATTTGTGGTGGAAGTGTCGATGATCCCGGACAGGCAGATCACCCAAGGACCAACTTTGCGGATCCCCGCGGGCACGGTCATCACGCGCAGGCTCCGTGACTGCTCTTGTGGAATGGCGGTACCGGGGCCGGGATGGTAATACAAGGCGTCTTGCGCCAAACGGCCGAGATCCTCCAGGCGCACGTCCCCTTCCTTGAAAAAGCTCGTCAAGAATTCCGAGTAGCGGCGTCCCGGGGGGAAATGCGAAAAGCCGAATTGCCCCCACGTGCTCGGTTCCCAGTAGCGGTTGCGGTCGTTGACGGTTTCAACCGGCATGCCGTCGGGGTAAGTAAAATACATGTGGAATTCCGTGGAACGGCGCAACGCCTCAAGCGCCGCCGGGTCGTGACTGTGCTCCCAATAAAGCGCTACACCGGTGGAAGTCAGATAATCGTAGCCGGTGGTGGGTCCGCGGTGGCTGTGTTCGCCCCAGTAGCCATCAGGGGTTTGCTCTTCCGCGGCAAAACGATGCATCACCTTGGCACCGAGCTTCTGCCACGCTTCATTGCCAAAGACAATTCCCGCCAGATAGATGGTGGAGGACCACAGCGCATAGTGATTGGGAGAAGTGCCCAGGTAGGGGGATGCGTACCAGGGGAAATCCTGCCGCTGCGCCACGTCGGCGGCGAGCGGCGTCAGAATCTCCAGGATATCCCGCTGCCAGCGAGCGCGGCGTTCTTCCCCAAGTTTTCCCTGGAGCAATCGATAGGCCTCCAGCCACATGTAAGTGTCGCGATGGTAGTCGAGCCGCGTCATGAATTGGCCGCGTTCCTGTTCACCAGCCATCAGATCACCGATGGCAAGCGCCGTGGCCAGGGTCTTGACATTGGAAAAGCGGGGATTGGCAGGATTCTTCTGTGTGTAGAGCACGGCGGCAGTGAGAATCGCAGAGGGGAAATGTCGCCAGCCCGGGCGTGCCTCCAGCGTCTGCAGATCCGCCGACGGTTCAGCCGCCAGTACCTGCTCGACCTGTGCGATCCCGACATTGAGCAGGCGAAAATACTGGCTGGGAAGTTCGCTCGCCTGGCACCGAAGGAAGCCGAGGATGCCAATCGCCAAAACGAAGAAAACCCGTTTCATTTCAGGCCTCGATAGGTGGCGTTGAATTCATCTTTGGGCTCGGTGACCTGAATGTGTAGGGCATCCTGCGCGCCCGATGCTTTGAACGCATCCACAGCACCTGCATAATGGCCACGAACTTTGGCTGCACTGACTCGATATCCCAGCCCATCGCGAGCATCGACAATCCATGTGGGGCGTGGAGCAATCGCGGCCACAAGGTCCGGCAGGTCATACGACTTCAAGACTCCGAGGACGACGTTTTCGATGATGCCGCGTTGAATTTTGTGCGTCACTACCGACTCGTAGGAAACCAATCCGTTTTCCAATACCACCTTTTTGAGCCGAGGGTCGAGAACCGCCGCGTGCAGAAGCGGGATGGTGGCAGCGCCCACTCCCACGCCATAAATTTCATCGCCGTCGACATCATGACGACCCGCCAGAAGATCAAGGCCGCGCAGTATATCCTCAGCGCGCATGGCCACTAGCGACTTGCCCAGCAGCAGGGCAATCATCGCGGTGTCATAATTCGGAAAGAGCGAATTCCAGGAATCCGATTCCTCACCATTGGATTTGGGGCCTGTTTCACCCCAGCCGCGGGCGTCAATAGCGAGCACCACGACGCCGCTTTTAACCAGCGCTTCGATTTCTCCACCGGAGTTGGCCTTGCCTTTGGAGTTTACGTAGAGCACGCCCGGCTTGCGGCCTTTAATATCGTCAGGAATACAGAGCAAACTGGGGATGATGATTCCCGGCTCGCTCTCATAGGTCAGCTTCTCGATGTGATAGCCATCCTTTTGAATCACCCCAAAGGGCTTTGTGTTGAGCGGAGCGGCAACATGCTCGTAACCCGCCAAATGCTCAACCTTGCGATGGATTTCATTCCGAAAGGCGGCGACGGCCGGGGCGTCAGTCAGTGGAGGCCGCTGGGCCTTCACTTCCTCATACCTTTTCTGATTTAAGGAGAAGACCGTCTCTCCCCCCAGGGAAACGCTTACCTGCCCGGAATCGGTGCAACGCAATTCTTCCTCGGATGCGGGCGCCACAGGAACTTCCGGCGTGTCGTCCTCCTGTCCCTTGAACCATCGGGCCAACCACGCATAGGCTGCCTGCCGCCGCGGCTGCAAATATCCATGCCCGTTATCAGCCTCGAATTGGCACACCTTTTCGGGAGCGCCCATGACGGAGTAAACGTGCTGCGCTTCCTGGTAAGTCTCACGCGCACCGTTGATGGAAAAGAAATCGCGAATCGCCGAAAGAATCAGGTAAGGCTTGGGCGAAAAGGCCAGCACGAAATCACCATGGTCCAGGCCTTGGCCGATCCAGGGGGGCAGGCACTGTTCGGCGTCCTGCGGCCCGATGGATTCCAGCAAGCGCCGCCAGGACGTGATGTAGCACGATGGCATGGCGACCTTGATGCGTTCGTCGAGAGCGGAGAGATAGGCGGTATGGGTGCCGCCGCCAGAGTTCCCGGTGCAGGCGATGCGCGATGAATCCACTTCCGGGCGCGAAAGCAAATAATCGAGTGCGCGCATGCCGTCCCAAATTGTGTAGCGCGCCAGGTTGTCACCCACCAGCAGGCACTGAATTCCCGTGTTGGTGTGCTCCACCGTGGACTCGGGGAGCTTGCCTGCTTCGAGGTCCGTGTCATAGAGCTGCACGCGCTCCCCCTGGCCGACAGGATCCCAGGTAAAGCAGACGTAACCGCGGCGCGCGAAGTCGCCCAAAGTCTGCTGCCACGCCTCGTTGGACTTGCCGCCATCCTCGTGCCCCAGGGGAAAGAGCACGCCGGGATATGGGGGAACGCCCATTTTGGGCAGATAGAGATTTCCGGTCACATAAAAGTGCGGCTGGCTTTCGAAGATGACCTTCTCGATTTTGTACCCGTCGCGGTCAAGGGTACCCACCACGCGCGCATTCAAAGGAGTCCTGGCTGGAAACCCGCCAAGGTCGCGCAGCATCTGTTCGCGCACGTACGCCCGGCGCTTGGCAACTTCTTCCGGAGTTGAGAGGCGGACAACTTGCTGGCGGCGCTCCTCCAGCCGGGAAATTGCTTGCGCATTCAGATACTCCCGCAGCATGGTCCGCAGATGAGCGTAGTCATGAAGGTCAGAAAGAAAATCAAGATTGGCAGATGTCTGCGCGTTGAGCGGCGCGGCCAACGCGAGAACCAATAATGCGGGGAATAATCGCGTCCCTCTCATTTCAGATGCTCCTTATAGGGGAGGTCACTTTGCACGGGTGGCAACCCCCGATCCATATCCGTGCTCCTCGTGGCAACACCTTTGACGCCAAGGGCTGAAGCATAATTCCTCTTGGAGGGGATTTGCCAGCATAAGTTTCGTCCCAGACAGAACTCTCGTTTTTCATTTTCGAACGGCTGGGAATCGAGCGAAGTCGCGCCGCCCCTTTTTTCCAACTCGCGAGTCACTCGCGCCTCGGCATCAAACCGTTCCCACTCAATCTAATTGAAATAATCCCATAAATATGGGAGTATTCGAGTGTGAAAACGACATTGGAGATTCCTGACACTATCTTCCGTCGGGCCAAGGCAAGGGCGGCCGAACACAACATCTCGCTACGCACCTTTGTGAGTGAAGCAGTGGCGGAGAAACTGGAAGCAAAATCACCTGACAGGCAAAAGGCGAGAATAGCCTTGGCAGGAAAACTTCGCCATATGCGCCGCGAGACAGCCCGAATCAGCACATTGATTGAGCAAGAGTTCGAGCGTATCGAGCCGGAGGAATGGGCTTGATCCTCGACACCAACGCCCTTTCGGCCATAGCCGATGGGCACCAGAGCGCCACCAAACAGTTTTCCCGCGCCCATCAGGTAGCCATCCCAGTAATCGTGCTGGGTGAGTATCGCTTCGGAATCGCTCAGTCACGACACCAGCGAAAATACGAACTTTGGCTGGAAGAACTGATTGCATGCTCGGAGGTTCTCGCTGTGGACGAGGAAACCGCCATTTCTTATGCCGTTCTCCGTGCCCAACTCAAGACATCGGGCACACCGATTCCCAGTAACGACGTCTGGATTGCCGCATTGTGCCGGCAACATTCCCTTCCCCTATTAAGCCGCGACCGGCATTTCGACTTCATCAAAGGATTGCAGCGGCTGAATTGGTAAGGGTCCCGCTATTGCATGACAATCGCCGCCTGTCGCGGTCTTGCGCGGCGAATACCAAGAATACAATCTCTACTCCTTCCCCAAAATCCCCGGGACCCATTTGACGGCGTTGTCGTGGTAAAGCTTGCGCAGGATGGGCTGGGGAAGTTCGAGCCCGCGATACTTGTGGCCTTTGTATTCGATCCATTCGTGGGTCGAAAAGTATCGCCACTCCCGGAGATATCTTTCATTCCACTGGGGCAGAGTACGGGCCGGGTCGGCGCCGGGCTCCAATCCGTTATCAGTGCCATAGATCACGCGATCCTGGTACTTGGTCAGGAACGCGCGCACTTTCTCGGGCGGCTGCATCATCAGGTATTGAACGCGGGCTGCCGTGTCCACGGCGAAGTTGGGATAGCGATCGAAGTGCCGCGCGATTTCGTCCACATCAACTTCCATACTCCCCAGGTGACAGCCCACCACGCGCAGCTTGGGATTGTTCGCCAACAGGCGGTCCCGCGCGGCGAGGATCGTCTCCTTGGAAGGACGCTCCGGGTGCCGGAACATAAACCACTCGGGGTGCTGGCTGTAGTAGCCATAATCCGGACTATCAGGATTCGGCGGTTGCCAGCATGACGTGGGTTCGGCCAGGTGCGCTACGAGGGTACGGTTGTGCGCGGCGATATCCGCATAAATGGAATTGAACACGGGATCGTCTGCCATCAGATAGGAGCCATCGCTCTTCTTAAGGTCCATGCCGATGGCCTTCCAGATTTTCACCGCCACCGCCCCTTCCGCGAAAGTCTGATTCAGGATTTTGTTGGAACGGTCGGCGAACCCGGGTTTCTCAAAGTCCTGTGGGTCGAAGGTGGAGCACCACGCCGCGCGGCCGCCCGAACTGTGCAGCACCTGGCGCGCCGTCCGGTTCAGGGGAGCGGCCTCGTCATACCCTCGACCGTGCTGGACCACTACGCAAATATTGAGGATGCGAAGGTTCAACCGCTTCAGAAGGTCCGTGACTGCGGGGTCATTAATAAAGGCGTGGGCGTGAATATCAATGGGCGCAAGGGCGGAGAACCCAGAAAGGTCACCAGCCGCAGAAGGGATGGGTTTTGCTCTGTAGGAAGAACTCGCACTCAGCAAGTAAGCGAGCACAATCAGGGCGATTGTCGGGGTAACAATCCATGATGCCGCCCTCAGCCTCCGGTATGAATTGCGCAATTCTTTTCTCCTTGGACCAAAGTTACGAGCGTCATCCGCTGCCGGCGTAACTTTTATCATGCGCAAGGATGCCGCGTCCAGCGAGAAGCAAATGGAGCGGGGATTTGATGTGGTACCATTCACGACGGTGGAGGAGCGCGGAAACCGATCTGAATCTACATTCCTCCCCCAAGCGGTCGAGGGATTGTCAGTTTTGAGTCGCCGTAATTGGGCGATCGAAGTCGAGGCATATTGGGGAGGTCCGCATGAACTGGCGAA
>JARLGN010000087.1 GCA_031292775.1 Acidobacteriota bacterium
AGATTTGTTCATTACAGCAGGGATACGGGAGGCGTCTTCTTCGTGGCGGATCACGGGCCAGAAGCATCGTCCTTTAGTGGCGAAGAGAACGCGGTCCTCCCTCTGAGTGCACGTGTAGTTAGCGTCACTGATGTGGGTCGCCGGCGCCGCAACAATCAAGACAACAGTCTGGTTCTCGCCTTGGATGGCAATGGTGTTCCGCAAGTAGGGGAGCCGGGGCTTGTCGGTATTGAGGATGGCTGGCTACTGGTGGCAGTTGCGGATGGAATGGGCGGCCACTTTGGCGGCGAAGTGGCGAGTCGGCTTTGTGTTGAGAACCTCGCCAAGGAAATAGCGAACCAACTTCAGGTTCCTGGAAACGGCCAACCGGAACTATTCACAGCCCTCCGTAATGCAATAACAACCACGCACAATGCAGTATTTGCCCATGCACAGAGTTACGCCGAGAGCCGGGTGATGGGGACCACCCTGACAGCAGCGCTTCTGCATGGATCGCGCGCGGAACTGGCTCAGGTGGGGGACTCGCGTGCCTACCTTTTCCGCGACGGAAATCTGATTTTATTGACACAGGATCAGACCATAGGAAACCAGTTGCGCCGCCGGGGTGAAGACCCCGCCAAAGTGGATGCGCAGATCCAGGAAATGCTGATTCAAGCGGTGGGGGCACAAGAGGAAATCGATATCGCCATGACGGTGGTTGATCTGGAACCCCTGGATCTTCTATTGGTGTGCTGCGACGGACTGCACAAAGTTGTCTCTCCGGAAGACATCGTGGAGACCCTGGAATTCGAGATGGGGCTTCAGGAAAAAGCCACCCACCTGGTTACGCGCGCGAATGAAGGCGGTGGTCCGGACAATATCACGATAATCCTGACAGAGATTTGCCAGGCTGAGAGCACGGGCTGATGGACCAAAAAGTTGTGCAAAAAATCGGCAAATACGAAATCGTCTCCGAGCTTGGCAAAGGGGGCATGGGAGTTGTCTATAAGGCCCGTGACCCTTTTATCGGGCGCCTGGTGGCACTCAAAACCATCACCCCGGAATTAGTTACCGACCCCGAAATCCTTAAGCGTTTCTACCGTGAAGCGCAATCTGCCGGCACACTTCAGCACCCTAACATTGTGACCATCTTTGATTTAGGCGAGGCGGATGGCTGCCCCTATATCGCGATGGAATTCGTTGAGGGCGAAAGCCTTCAGAGCATTATTAACCGCCGTGCCAGAATCCCCCTTGCCGCCAAACTGAAACTGGTGCAGCAATTCTGCGAGGGTCTGGCCCACGCGCACAAACACGGCTTTGTTCATCGCGATGTGAAACCCGCGAATATTCTGGTTACAAATGAGGGGAACGTCAAGGTTGTGGATTTCGGCATTGTCCATTTGGAATCCACCAACCTCACCAAGACCGGGATGTTCCTGGGGACCATTCACTACGCCTCGCCGGAACAGATCAACGACGGACGAGTCGACAATCGGTCTGACCTCTGGTCCGTGACCGCTGTTTTCTATGAGCTGATTGCTTACAAGAAGGCTTTCGACGGCTCCAACATTGCTGCCATCATCGGAAAAGTCTTGGGTACGGACCCGGAACCCCTGAGCCGCTGCTGCCCGGGAGTACCTCCAGAAATGGACGCGGTCATCAGCAGAGGCCTGAAGAAAAACGTCGAGGAGCGCTACCAGTCCCTGGATGAAATGCTTGGCGATCTTCTTCCCATTGCCCGCAGCCTGCAACAGAGTTTTATTGGTGACCTGATCCTGGAAGCGAAAGACCTTCGGAGTAAGGGTGATTTCAACAATGCCCAGGAGAAGATTCGGGCCGTCCTGATCCTCGACAATACAAACAGCGAAGCAAAGCGTCTGCACAGCGAGATTTCTTCGGATCTCCATCGGCTCGTTCCTGTTGCCAAGGCCAAGCGGCTCGTGGCGGAAGCGGAGCAGGCATTTAGCCGAGGGGAATATGGGGAGGCTGCCCGCATCCTTGGCGAAGCGGAGGAGTTGAATCCGGCTGATACCCAGGCGCGCAACCTTAAGGAAAAAGCACTGCGTGAGCAGGCGCGCGTTACTGAATTGCGCGATGCCTTGAGCTCCGGCCAGAGGGCGATGAAGTCGGGCGACCTCACCGGAGCGGAGCAGGAACTGCAGCGCGTTCTTCAACTTGACCAGAACAATCCCCAGGCTGTCGAACTTCTGGAGCAGATCCGGCAGGATCGCCTCTCCCGCGAACGGGATTTCCGTCTGAAAGAGGCATTGTGGCAGACGGACAACATGGTTTCCGAGGGGAAAATTGAAGAGGCTCAAGGCCGCCTTCTGGAACTTCAACAAGACTTTCCTACCTCGGATGATATCCACCAGAAGCTGTTGACCCTGGATCCGTTAATCCGGTCGCGGAAACTCATCAAGGATGGTGAGCACGCCTTCAATCAGGGTGAATACGCGGAGGCCGTACGGGCTCTAACCGAAGCCCTGGAGCTGAACCCACAGGACACGCAGGCTCGTGAACTGAGGGATCTGGCGCTTCAGGAACGCGACCGGCTGCGGCAAGTCCGCGAGGCCCTTAGCACCGGTCAGCGGGCCATGCGTCAAGGAGATCAGAGCGCGGCGGAAGCGGAGTTTCAGAAAGCCCTTCAACTTGATCCGACGAATACCCAGGCCACCAGCTTGTTGGGGCAGATTCGCCAGTTTCAGGCCGCGCGGGAGCGGGAAGCTCATTTCCGGGAAGTGTTGCAACAATCCGATTACCTGCTTGTGGAAGGGAAATTTGAAGAAGCCCAACGCACCCTTCTGGATTTGCAACAAGAGTTTCCTGATTCGAAAGAGATTGATCAGAAACTGTTGGACATTGACCAACAGATGAAGATCGCCCGATCCATTGCCGAAGGCCAACAGGCTTTTGATCACGGTGAGTTTGGTGAAGCCGTCCGGATTTTTAGCGAAGCGGTGGAGCTGGACCCCACGAACGCACACCTGCGCGACATGAAGGTGCGGGCTGTGCAGGAGCGCGACCGCCTGCGGCAGGTTCGCGAGGCAATCAGCGCCGGTCAGCGCGCTTTACGCCAGGGAGATGCTGGTGTCGCGGAACGCGAGTACCGGCGGGCGCTGCAACTCGACCCCTCCAACGCCCAGGCGACAAATCTGCTTGCGCAACTGCAAAAGGACCGCCAGCTTCGAGAACGGCAGCAAGCCCTGAAAGAGGGGTTGAAGCAGGCGGATAAACTGATCTCCGTAAAGAAGTTTGACGAGGCGCAGCGCAAACTTACGGAATTGCAACAAGCCTATCCGGATGCCGAAGATGTGCAGCAGAAGCTGCAAGTGTTGAGCCAGAAGAAGGCGGAGGCAATTGCCCCGCCGCCGGCACCGAGCGTACCCGCGGCAAAAACGCCTCCTCGTGCCGCGCCCCTGAATGATGTGGCGAAGTCTATGCAATTGGCGGAAGAACTCCGCCGTAGCCTTCAGACCCCGCGCGTTCCGGAATCCGCCAAGGTTCCCGTGCCTGCGGCTCCCGCTCCGCCCCCCCAGCCGATCGCCAGTGTCCCGGCGCAGCCAATTCAGGCAACGCAGCCTCCCTTATCTGAACCTGAGGCCGACGAGCATGGCGCCACGATGTTGTTTCGGGCTCCACTCAAGTCGCAGGTCCAGGCAGAACAAAGTGCGGGAGCGCCTCCCCTACCGCTGCCTTTGCCACCCGTGGTGGCCGAGCCTCAAATTCAAGCGCCGCCTCCGATTCCTGTGCCTCCGCGCGCGGAGCCGAAGCGGCCTGTGCCAGCTCCGGCCCCGCCACGCGTGGTTCCGGTTCCGCCACCGCCTGTGGCAGCCAAGCCCTTACCCGCACCAGGCCAGCAACCTTCAAAGATGTCGCCCATGATAATGGTGGCGGTGGGCGTTCTGGTGGTGATCCTGGGAGTCGGGGCATTCCTTTTCCTCCATCACCCCTCAACCGGAGGAGGCTCGCCCGAAGAGATTCAACTGGAAACCGATGCCAAGGGTTTGCAGGACAAGGGTGATCTTCCCGGTGCTTTGGGTAAGTGGCAGGAATTGGCCGCCAGGAAGGGCGCATTGAAGGGCGAGGCTGACACTGCCATCGCGGACCTTGCACCAAAGATCCAACAATTGGAGAAAACCACCTTCGAGCAGGCGAAAGCCGCGCAGGACGCCAAGAAGTGGGATGACGCCATTGCCTTGTACAACAAGGTTGCTGGCATGAATGGTACGATGAAGGACTCCGCGTTGCAAGCCATCCCCATTGTCCAGCAGCTTCAGCAAGGAATGGATATTTCCAAGATTGAAAAAGACACGTATCAGCAGGCTACGAGCGCCTTACAGAAGAAGGAATATGCCCAGGCTCGCGGCCTGTTTCAGCACGTCGTTGACCTGAAAGTTCCCGACTCAACCTTGGCGCCCAAAGCGCAATCCCAATTGGGAGATATTGACAAGATATTACAGGCCAAGGTGGAATATGATGCGGCGGAACAGGCCGAAAATGGTGGTGACCTGAAGGGTGCTTTGGCGAAATTCGAAGCCATTGCCGGCAAGCCCGGGTACTTCCAACAGCAAGCGAAGGCGCGCATTCCCCATATCAATGACATGATCAATAATGCGGGCGCCCAGCAGGAGTTCAATGCTGCCGTGCAGGTTGAAAATAGCGGCAACCTGAAAGGCGCGCTGGGGCAGTTCCAAGCCATTGCCGGGAAGAGTGGGCCTTTCAAGGGTGAAGCCCAAACGCACGTTCAACATATCAATGACCAACTTGCCGCCGCCGCGGCCCAGCAGGAATTTGACGCGGCAAACCGCGCGCAGAGTAGCGGCGACCTAAACGGCGCACTGGCGCAATTCAAATCTCTCGCGGGCAAGCCGGGGCCGAAACAAGGTGAAGCTCAGCAGCGCGTGCAGGCCATTACGGACATGATGAATGCGGCGGCGGATAAGCAAAAGTTTGATGCCGCGGACCGGGCGCAGAGTAGTGGCGACCTGAAGGGCGCACTGGCGCAATTCCAGGCCCTGGCGGGGAAGTCCGGCTCGATGCAGGCCCAGGCTCAGGCTCGTGCGCAACAAGTTAACCAATTGATTGCTGATGCCAACCGGCCCAAACCCGAGCCACCCAAGCCCGCGGCACCAACGCCCGCGCCAGCTCCCACTCCGGCTCGCAGCGCAACGGTTACGCTGATTCCCTCGGGTGATTACCAGCGTTGGAACGGTCCGGTGACGAAAGGGCAGATGCTACCGGACAACAGCATCGAAGGTGGATTGAAGCCCATCAATATCGCCTTGCCTCCCATACCCGATGTGCCCGCGAAAGCCATCGTGATCTTCATAATCAGCATTGACCCGAATGGGAATGTCACGCCGGGAAGAAAAACGGTTGATGATTATGGGATTGGTCCTCAGGTGATGGCGGCAGCCAAGGCGTGGAAATTCAATCCGCCGATGGTCAAAGGGAAGCCGGTCTCCAGCACGATCCAAGTGAAGGTAGCGTTTTAAGTCCGTATTGCTCAAGACAGCCACGTGTTTCTCCCTTGTAGCGGCGCGGAATTAGAGGCTGGCCTAAAGCGCTTGCAATCCGTTATTCTGAGCCCGCATTTTGGGATAAGAACCCCCCGTAGGCCCCTGCGTACCAACCTCTGCCGGGCATCAAAAGGCTTACAGACTGCAATTTTCAACATTACCAATCTGGATGAAAACCTGATCGTCTTCGACTTTTACGGGATAGATTCTAAGGTCTACGCAGGCAGGAGTGCGTTTGGCCCGGCCCGTCGTGAAATCGAATTGCCCATTGTGCTTGGGGCATTCAATGATGTTGTCCATCACAAACCCGTCGGCAAGATGAACTTTGCCGTGCGTGCATAAACCGTCCGTGGCATAGAACCTGTTATCCTTCGTCCGGTAAACCACAAAAGTGCGATCTTCGTAATCAAAACGAATCACATCTTCCATTTCGATTTCGCCTGCATCGCAGGCTCTAATCCAACCATCGTTCATGGGGCGTTCTCCAGATTCATTAGGGTGATTGACAACAACGTGCTCAGGCTGGGTCCGCCTTCAGCATCGGAGTCTGAAACGGCGTGGCGCTGGGCGGAAGCTGGCGTTGGACAAAGTATGTGGGTTCCTTGTACTGCTTCCATAAGGCCGGGATAATTTCCCGGTAAGCCTCCCAGAGCCCATGGTAGGGGCGGGGAGCGTCCGCCTTCATCTCCTCATGCAACGCCGGCAGTGCATGATAGGGCACCATCGGGAACATATGGTGTTCCACGTGATAGCCCATATTCCAATAGAGGAACCGGAAGATGGGATTCATGTAGACGGTGCGGCAGTTCAGGCGGTGATCCAAAACGTCTTCAGCAAGGCCGGCGTGTTGGGTGAGGCCAAAAATTACCATCAACCATGCGCCGTAAAATGAGGGCAAGCCGATATAGACCAGCGGCATGATGGTGTGCCTGGCAATGGCCAAAGCGACGACGGCAGCGTAAATCACGGCCCAAATTCGCGCCACGCGAAAAACCTTCGGATGCTCCCCCTCAGGAATAAATGTCTCCTCTTCGGCGGCAAGTTTTCCAAAGCAGTGGAGAATCATTTTTCGGTATTCAATCGGCCCACTCTTCAGGCCGAAGAATTTCAGAGCAATGCCCCAAAGGTCGGGAGGGCGGGGAACCGCGATCTCCGGATCGCGCCCGACGATAATCGTATCGGTATGATGCCGCGTGTGGCTCCAGCGCCAGGGCGTGGGTTGACGCAGAATCATAAATGAAGCGATCTGGTAAACAACATCATTCATCCAGGGGGCCTTGAATGCCGTTCCATGTCCGCATTCATGCCAGCGGGAATCGGAGGCCGACCCGTAAAGAACACCATAGGCCATAAAGGCAGGAACACACCACCATGTGCCCCAAGTGTAATAGCCAATTCCCCCGGTAATAATCAGCAGCGCAAACCAAAGCAGCGTATGGAAAATGGCCGGTCCATTCCTCCGTTGCATCAGCTCCTTAAGCCGTTTACGCGGGATGGGAGCAGCGTACCACTGGGCGCCGGCCAGTCCACGCTCCTCGGCGAGCTTAGAGTTGACGCCGATGAGGCTGTAGTCACGCTTGATGATCTCCACGGGCATGGATGGGTGTCCTTTCGAGCGATCCTATGTGCAATGTTACGTAAATCATTGAGGCTCGGCAACTAGAATTAGGACCCTATTACCGTGTGGGGGTTAGGGCCTTTAACTTTTGCATTTTGACTTGCTCATGCGGTGCGACCGCGAACGGTTTCCAATGGGGATTCCGCCCACAGGCCTGTGGCTTGGCTTGGATTGTTTTTAGGGGGAGAGTGCTCGTCCTCCCCATCTCTCTGCTTGAATTTCGAGATGGGGAGGACGAGTCGGAAAGCGGCTAGAAGCTAAAGTGGACGCCGAACTGCATGGTCCGGTTGCCGGTATTGACATTGCCACGGCTCCCGAAATCGAAGGCGCCGTTAGTCGTGGTGGCATCAATAGCGTTTTCGGGAATACCTCCCGTCACGCCGGCCGCTGATGCATGTGGCGAGAACGCGTATCCGGGTGTCGGCTGGGCGTTGGAAGCGAACACGTTGCCCAAGAGGTAGCCGGGGTTGGGATGGTTGAACACGTTGTAAACTTCCCATCGAAATTCGAGCGCCTTGCTCTCACCAAAGTGGAATCGCTTGAACACGGCGAAATCAAAATCGATAATGCCGGGCCCCGTCAGGATATTGCGGCCGGCATTTCCTCCTCCGGTGGTCCCCAGGGGAACCTGTACAAAATGAGCACTCGACGGAGAAATGGGGGCGCCATTAATGTCAATGTATCCAGTGGAGGAAGCATGACCGGAGTATTGGTTCGAATTGGCTATCTGCACCGCGGGATTGGCTGACCGGCACGTTGTGTCATCGAGAATGGCCACGCTGTTGAGGGGTGCGCTAGCATTGCCGATATTGGGACGGTCGTTGGTAAGTGCTCCGTCACCATTGGCGTCCGCACAAGGACCTGTGGGAATTCCGTTCAAGGGACTGTAGGGCTGGCCACTCTGTACAGTTCCAACACCATTCAGGTTCCACCCTCCCAGAACTGCTTTTGCCGCTCTCGTGTTGCCGGGCGTGGGCAGACCCCAGATTTCGCTGAACACAAACCGGTTGCGGCGATCGTAGGAAGAGTTTGCCCGCTCCGCTGACAGGTTGTTGTAGGTTTGCGGGAAGGGAGTAATGGCCTCAATGGTGGAGAGGCCAGTGGTCGACAGCGTCACGGAGTGAAGGATGTCACCTTGCAATACCCGGACACCGGGGCCGAAAATCTCGCTGTCTGTGTCAGTCATGTGGCTATACGTATATGCTGCCGTAAAGGTCAGTGAATTCCCTTGTAAATGCAAGGTGCGGGAGTTCAACGAGGCCAGCAATCCGTTATAGGTGGAAAGCCCGGAGTTGTTGATGGAAGTGATGTCCCCGCGTAGCGGGTTAAGGCGCAGGCCCAAACAACTGCTGCTGAGGCCGCCTGCCAGGCAGGTCGTATTCCAACCCGAATTGGGGTTCAAATCAGCGCGTTGATAGAGGTCGGTCCCCTTGGTCCCTACATAGCTGACTTCGATCATGACATTGCGATTAAGTTCCCGCTGGATTCCCATGGACCAGGTTTGCGTGTAAGGAGAGGAGAGGGTTGGGGAAACTGTATTCTGAGTTGAACAGTTGATCAGCGGGACCGAGCCAGCGGTTATACGGGAGTTGAAACTACCGCACCCGGCAACCTTTATGGCATTCACGGACTGCCACGACAGGGGGGATTTTGGATAATCACCCGTAGCGGGTAAAGCGGCTCCCGTCAAAGCTTCCAGTGAAGCGCCGGTGGCGGTAATCGTGGTAACCAGCGGCGATACCGGTGCGCTCTGCCAGATTAACAGGGGAATATTCAGTGGCATCTGGTTGTACATTATGGAATAGCCGCCACGGATAACTGTTTTGCGAGCTGCTCCCGGGGACCATGCGATCCCGAAGCGGGGTCCAAAGTTTCCGTTGCCCGTGGGGAGGGTGTTCCCCACAGAGGGGTTCATATGAATGATGCCGTTGATCGGTTCCCCGAAACGCTCGTAACGAAGGCCGGCACTCAGCGTCACATTGGGACGAGCGTGAAAGTCGTCCTGGATGAAAAGCGCTATGTCGCTTTCGCGCAGAGGCAATTCATTAGGGCCCTGGCCGGAAATGACTCCGGCGGAGTTGGAAAGGACATTGGGAAGAGATTGGAGCACCGCGATAGCGTTGGTCGAGCCGGAGGTGGGTTCATTGATAAAGCCTGCGAAACCACCGCTAAGGCCAGGGCTTCCAAAGAAGTAATGGCCCAGGTCGGATGGCACGTTGAGGATATTACTTTCCGTTCGCACAAAATCCGCACCCATTTTAGCGAAGTTTCGCCCGCGGGTTAGCGAGAAGTTCTCCTGGACTTCAAACACGTTGCTATGAGTGACGTTGGCGCTGGTGTCTTGTCCCAGGGTGAATTGCGTCCCGGCGGAAGGAAAGTTACTTTGAAATCCGCCAAATCCCCCAAACTGATCGGCAATCGTTGCGGCAGGGCGCGTGTTGAGGATGCTCGAAGGCAGATTAAAGGCCCCGATCGCCTGAGCGATGCGGCTGTAAGAGAAGCGCACTTCGTTCAGGGAATTGCTGCGCGCAAAGCGCTCGTCGAACAACGCGCTCTGGGTCCGCTGATGGAGGATCGAACGCGAGTCCGGCAAAAGGCCCAAATCACTAAAGGCCACGTCGCCAGCCGGGTCCAGAACCGCTTGCGGTGTGTTCAGGTCATCAATCAGATAGCGCACATAAAAGTCATTCGAATCGTTCACGCGCCGGTCAACACGGGCGGATGCCTGATGATCGTACAGATCGAACAGATTTCCCTGGGGAACATCATAGGTTCCAAATTGATAACCACCCGGGTTGGGGGACGCCGTGCTGCCGGTTTGAAAGCAGGGGTTCGAGGTCGATGGAGCCGTAAAGGGGGGCGTTGCCGGGGGTAGCACGCTAAAGCATTTGCCGCCTGCAGCCGGGACACTTGAAATTGATGGGAAGGAGAGCATGGAGGCCAGGGCCGGAGACGGCGAACTGACACCTTTAAGGGCGGTTAAGCCACTGGAGGTCGGCGTCGTGGCTACCACTGGGAAAACATTGGAAAGATCGGCGCGCGACCGGTCAAATTGATAGGACAGAAAGAAGAAGGTGTCCTTCTTTTTTCCCATCGCCCCCCCCACTGTGCCTCCTCCCTTCTGCTCGTAATAGGGAGGTGTCGCCGTGAGTAGTGATGCTGTGTCGGCGCGAGTCATGGCGTCGAATTGATTGTCCTGGCCAAACCAGAATGCCGTTCCATGTAATTTGCTGGAACCGCTCTTGGTGATGACATTTACGGTGGATCCGCCATTGCGTCCAAACTCCGCTTTGGGAACGCTGGTCAAGATGGCATAGTCGGAAAAGATGTCGGGATTGCTGAATTGGGTCGCGGCGCCGCCAAAGATGGGCTCGTTATTGCTTACGCTGTCAACAATGAAATTATTATACCTGCCCCAGGATCCACTGGCGGCAAAGGGAACCAGCGTACTGGCAAAGCTGAAGGTGCGAACGCTCTCAACGCCGGGCGCCAACAATGCGAGGTTGTTGATATCTCGCGACAGGATGGGCAGTTCGCGGATCTGCATCTGGTTGAAATTTCCGCCTTGCGTGGCCGTATTAATGTCCGTCATGGGAGCAGCCGATTGGACAACCACCACCGTGGCAGAAATCGAGATCTTTAGACCAAAGTCTTCCTCGGTTACACGATTTACGTCCACCCGCACCGGAAAGTGTTCCTGGGTCTGGAATCCGCTAAACTGTGCCCGCACCCGGTAGATGCCGGGGGGGACTTCCGGGATGACGAACATACCTCGTTGAGCGTCCGTAACACCCTGATAAGTGAGCGCAGTTTCAGCATTTGTGGCAGTTATGCCAACGCCAGAAAGGACTCCACCTTGTTGGTCAAGGACGGTCCCGACGATCGTGCCGCTGATGGTTTGACCGTTTGCGAGTGTGCTAACGCTGGCCATTACCAAGGCAAACATAAGCAAGAATCGCGACAGCGAACTGGGGGAGAACATTGGTTTTCTCCTTTTAGAGAGACCTATAACAAGGTCCATATGAGGAAGGGCTCTCCATGACATGTCGGCGCGGAATATCCCGCCTTTTTATATATCGGTGCAAGTGGAACTATCTTTAAACCAGTAGGTGTTTAGCAAAGGGCGCGAGTTTTGTCAAGAAGACTTATGGGAGTTTCCGGTTTCACTCTATTCGAGTAACTATATCGATCCCATAGAGCCCGATGGAGGCTGTTTTCGGGGAGATTGCGGAGATGGGATTAACTTAAAGTGTGGGCTGATAAATGCCGATGTTAGAACGAAGGACAAGAGAGGAAGAGACTTTCCAACGCGGGAGCACAGAACGCGCTTGAGTTTCCCTGGAGCCAGCTAACCGCCAGACCGCCAGAAATCGAATTCGCATTCGAAGGGTCGACTCGTCGTGCTTTTCACCCCGGGCACCCTGGATCCGGAGTGAGGGCACCTTAAGATGGAGCGAGGGCTTAATCCTCGATTGCTGCGTGACGCAGGCCTTTTGCCAGTGGAGGGTGAGTTTAGCGAAGATAGGCTTGACAAATTCTCCTTACAAGCGCTATATGGGAACCTCATTAAGGTCGTAGCGCGTGCGGTAGTTACTGAAGTGCAAAAAAACAAATGCCGTCTCGTGAATGTTGGGGCAGGGCCGGGAGTTGGTAGTTGCCATGCCGCTAGCGATTGCAGAGATGTATAGAGATGTGTTCGGCAGGGCAGGGGTTGTCTCTTAACACTAAGGACATGCCCTGCCCGCGGGATTGGCCTGACCCTAATCTCATCGTACAGAGACAGTTTTGAGTTCGATGTGTAGCAAGATTTCAGCAGCCTACTAGGAAGAAGGGAGAGCCCTGCCGTGAGCAAAGCCTTTAACCGGTCAGTTCTCATTATAGGTCTTTTAGGAGTTGGATTCTTTTCCGGATGTGGGGTGACTTCAACGTCACTTCCCTCGAACTTACAACCGGGGGGCGGTGGCTTTCTTACTATTTCCACCACACAATTTCAGGATGCCATTCAGGGAAGGACCTATCGCCTCACCCTTAACACCACGGGTGGAAGTGGGGCTCTCAGTGGTTGCTCGGTGGTGTCAGGGACGCTCCCCGCGGGATTAGTCTGGAACACGTCGGGAAGCACATGCATACTGAGCACTCCCCTCGTTGCCGGTGTGCCGACGGGTGCCGTCACGGCCGCGCCCGGGAGTTACCCGATTGTCGTGCAGGCGACAGATACCAGTTCACCTCCGAAAACCGACCAACTCCCTTACACCATAACTGTCCGCCCTGAGTTTTCCATAACTCAAGCGCTGTTGTCGGATACGGTGCAAGGCAGGAACTACGGTACTGGCTCCGGTTGTACTGGAGGCGCCTGCGTCCAGGCGGTAACTACAAGCCTGGCAGCGACGGCCCCGCCCACAGTGGGTGCATCATCCCAAGGGAATGGACCGATTGCCACCTCAGGCTGCTTGGTTTCGATCCCCAACAATCCGGGACTGGTGGTCTCGGTAGCTCCCACCGCAAACCAGTGCAAGTTGGCCAGCACCGCGCCGCTTGCCTCTGTGGGCACCTACGCGATTACGTTCACTGTCACCGACAGCCCGATTATGAGTGGCACGAACGTTGTGGTGCCGGCGAATACCATCACCAAGACACTTAATCTGAATGTAAACAGTCCGATTTCATTTTCCGCCAACTTTGACAATTACAGCCCCACGCCCACAGGTGCCGGGATTGCGGCGCAAGTGCCCGATGCGGTCCAGAACCGCACGCATGGCGCAATTGGGCCATATGGAACAGCCACGGCGGGAGGTAAGACCTCTCTGATCTTCACTGCCAATGGTGGTTTGCTGACTACCGCCGGCTTGAGTTTCACGCCTCCAGCCGCCTCCAGTTTGCCAACTCCCGTGCAGTGCGCGCCCGCTACCGGCGCGACTTATCCCCAGGTTTCGGCGACAGCAGCCACCATGGTGTGTAACAGCAATGGGGCGCCGGTCACGGCGTCTCCCGGGTCGTATTCCTTTGGTGTTACAGTAGCCGACGCGGGAAATGTGGCCACTCCCGCGGGGTCCGCCTCAACGGACGCACTGGGGCATTCCAGCCATACCTTGACAGTGGATCCATCGCTCAGTATTACCCTGGCTCAGTTGGGAAATTCCACCCCGACCAATCCCACCAACCTGCTTGACGCAGTAACCGGTCGGACTTATGGCGCCACGACCGGGATCCCGACCTATACGGCCATGGGAGGCCTTGGCCAAAGCAGCAGTTTGGGAACAGTTGGAAACAGCTATTACCAGTGGTGTATCAGCACCGGCGCGCTGCCGACCGGATTCAACAGTGGCGCGGGTAATTTGAACACGCCATGCACGACGCCGGCGCAAATGCCCTCGGCGACCCTTGCGGCTCCCAGTGGCATCAGCCAACCCGTGGCCAGCGCCACCGCTTTTCCTTTTACCGCACAGTTGAATGATACCGGTAATGCGATGACGCCGGGGGCGACCATTACGAACAGCACAAGTTTAACCGTACATCCTGTCTTGGTTGCCATGGTCACCCAGACAGGGAATGCCACTCCTGCCACGAAACTCTTGGATGGGGCCGTGAATAGGTCCTACGGAGTCATTAACGGTGGAAATGGTGCACCGATCTATGCGGCCAGCGGGGGGTTGGCGGCATCAGGATCGTACCTTTGGTGCATACCTTCTGGCGGTACGCTGCCGCCGGGTTTGAGCGGCATCAGCACAACTTGTGGCCCAACCACATCCACTGCGGCGAGCTCGGCAAAGCTCACCGCCAGCCCGATCGGCGGGACTGGGGGATCTTTCTCCTATAAGGTCCAAGCCGACGACGGGGGGAATGCCGCTGTGCCGAGTACCTTCCAAATTCCCGCCTCTGACAGCATGGTGGGCCCGACGAGTTTGACCATCCACCCGCAAATCGCGGTGGGTCTAAACTTCTCTCCTCCACCCGACGCTGTTAATGGGCGAACTTACGGCTCTCCAGCCCGCACGGATCTCATTTATACAGTTCCGACGGGTGAGGGCTTGGCGCCGATTACCATGACCGGCACCGGTTTTCCGGCCCCCATCGTGTGTCCCTCGACTAATGGGACGCAACAGTTGAACTGCAATAGCGCAAGCGGACTGGTGACGGGTGCTACCGGCGCAGGCACTATTATTGCTTCCGACACAGCGAACGCCGCAACCCCTGCCGCTACCTTGGCCACGGACCCGAGTTCGCAACGGACATCTGACACGGTTAATGTCCGCACAGCTTTGGCACTGACTCCACCTGCTGGATCCTTGGCTACGGCGGTTGTTGGGCGAAGCTGGGGTCAGGGGAACGTCTGCGCACCCAGTGGTACCTCAGCTTGCGCATCGGCCGTCTATGGAGTGGCCAATGGTCTGGGCGGTTATACAACCGGTCCCGTTACCGCCGGGCCGCTGTCCTGCGGATTTACGTCGACAGGCACACTTTCCGGAAATTACACCTGCTCCACTGCCAACGAGGCGTCAGCTCCACCCAATGCCATCGTCGCTCTCACGGTTTCGGACACCGCCAACGCGACAACTCCTACTGGTAACGCGAGCGACAATAGCGAGACCCTTCCTATCGTAGCGGCGTTGCAGATTACCCCGCCAGCCTCAGTTCCGGTCGCGGTCACGGGACGCTCCTATGGCTCGGCGGCTTCGGGTTGTTCGGGCGGAGCGTGCACGACGCTCAATTACGGCATCGCCAACGGGCTCGGTAATTATCCTGCCACGGCCACAATGACAACCGGCGCCGGGACCTTTTCCTGCCCGCTCTCCGGCGCGACTTACCAGTGTTCCAGCACGAGCATTAACGGTGCGGGCGGTACTGCTCCCGGCTTGAACCTGAGTGTATCTGAAACTGGTAATGGTTCGACCCCGGGAGGCGCTGCGACCGACAACAGCAAAACGCTAACCATCAACGCGGAGATGACGGTGACCGCGCCAACCGTTCCCACGGCCGTGCATGGCCGCGCCTATGGTACGGGAACGGGCTGCACTGGCACAGGGGGCAATTGCGCGCCTCTCCAGTACTCTCTGAGCAACGGGCTCGGCAACTATACGGCGACGGGTGGTTCGCTCACCACGCCGTCAGACACTTTCACTTTGGCGTTTGCCTCGCCGGCCTTTTCCTTCTCAAAGTCAGCGATAAATGGGGCCGGGGGTACCAACCCCACGCTGACCTTCACGGCAGCGGAGACGGGGAATGCCGCAACGCCGGGTAACACTGTAACCGATACCAGCAGGACCCTGGCGACGAACACGGAGCTGAGCGTGACGCCGCCCGCTACGGTGGCGACAGCGGTGCATGGCCGCGCGTTTGGTACGGGGACGGGCTGCACCGGCACAGGGGGAAATTGCGCGCCTCTGGCATACACCCTGAGCAACGGGCTGGGTAACTATTCGCTGGCGGGTACTTCGCTTACCACGCCGGCAGACACCTTCGTTTGCGCGCTCGCCGCCCCAACTTTCTCCTGCTCAAAGACAGCTATTGCTGGGGCGGGGGGCAGCACCCCCACGCTGACCTTCACGGGCGCGGAGACGGGGAATGCCTCTACTCCCGGCAATAGCGTGACCGACACATCCAAGGCGCTTACTACCAACGTGGAGATGAGCTTTACCGCGACACCCACCAGTCCTTTCGCCGCTGCGGTGAACGCACGAACCTACGGTGTGGGCAGTACCTGCGGTGCCGGCAGTTCAGCTTGCGCTCCCCTTACCTATACGGTTCAGACCGGGAGCGGCTTGGGCGGCTATTCATTTGCTTTCTCACCGAGTATTAACTTTACCTGTACGGCAGGCGGCACCTCGACCAACTGTACTTCCGCTTCTGTCGGAGCCGCGGGCACATACGCCACTGCCCACGCTTCCGTAACCGACGCCGCCAACGCCTCGACTCCCAGCAACACCATTGCCTCGTTGAACGGCTCGCTGACGGTCAGTCCGGAAATGGCTGTGACCCCGCCTGCCTCTGTGCCGACGGCGGTGCATGGACGTGCGTATGGTACGGGGACAGGCTGTAGCGGCCCTGGGACCAATTGCGCGCCTCTCAATTACTCCCTGAGCAACGGATTGGGCAATTATACGGCGACGGGGAGTTCTCTTACCACACCCTCGGACGCCTTTGCCTGCACTCTTGCTTCTCCAACCTATTCTTGTACAAGCGGAGCGATAGCGGGGGCAGGGGGCACCAACCCCACGCTGACCTTCACCGGCGCGGAGACGGGGAATGCGGCAACTCCTGGCAACAGTGTGACCAACACTTCCAAGACGCTGATTACGAATTCGGAGATGACCATAACGTCGCCCAGCACAGTTCTTCCAGCAGTGGTTGGTCGCCGGTATGGAACTGGCGCGGGTTGCTCAGGTGGAAACTGCACCCCACTTGCGTATACGGTTCCCCCTACGACGCCAGGTTTAGGGACCTACACATTTACCCCGAACAATTTCCCTGCTGGGTTCACATGCCCGACGAATACCAACACCGGGAACTGTCAGGCGGCTTCGGTCGGGGGCAGTGCAGGG
>JARLGN010000088.1 GCA_031292775.1 Acidobacteriota bacterium
GCCGTGGCGCAGACCAACACGATCAGAAGAGTTGAGAACAATACGAGGCGATAAGCCCACAGCAGCATGAATAGCCGATTGTTAGAAGATTGCAGTACCAGCGACGGCATCACTGTAGCGCACGCTTCAACATTTGCCTGATGCCCAGGTTGGCATCTCGTAAGTACCGCAGAATCAGTGTCATGCGTTCCTCGAAACGCGTAGCGCCATGCCCTGAGCTTATCCATTACAGCTCACGACAGTCAATGCTTATCTTAAGTCCGCATTTCCCTCTTGAAGTTGGCCTAAAGCGCCTTACGATCGGACCAACGTCAGTATTCAAGCGGTTTTGACGGCGCAAAGGATACTTCGGAGGCTTGCACACAGTGGGTGAACCAGAAAACCAGCCCTTTCAGCTCTCGTTTGCGCATATAACGGCCACTTTGAGTCCACCTGTCATCACCCGCTGTTGCTATTCTAATGGTGCCAGCGACTGTCTGGCGGCGAAGCTGCGGCCGGGCAAGGTGCATAGTGCGCGGATTGATGGCGATGCCGCGGTCGGTGGCGATCACGTCAATCGGCCCTTAAATCATGTTGCATTTTGACGCGCACCTGTGCGATAATCTTCTCGGCGCATTAAATTTAGGAAGCTACGGTGTGAGCCGTGGCTTCACTTTTTGCGCCAAGCTCTATGACCGCAAGAACGCCTTGGTCGCGGCGGACCTGTTGAATGACCGAGTGTCGCCCTTCTTCGCGGAGCATGAGACCTCGCTACCGCGCGTACTGACCGATCGCGGCACAAAATTCTTTGCCACTCGCAGGTTTGCTTGCTAAGTGTGCCAATTGAGCCTGGACATCAGTTGGCGATGAGTCTCCGCCTGGTACCCGGGAGCTGATCCCACCGAAAACCGAACCATTCCCGGCAAACCCCCAAACCTAGGGCGGAGAAGCGGCATTTTGTCAACTCCGCCAAGTCCAGGTGATCGGCACCGGTCTGGATCGAACCCCGGCAGTCGGCTTCGACGTCAAATCGAGCGCGGAGCACCTCCCTGTGGATGGAATGGTCTGCCGATGCTCCCGATTATGGATTCCTGTCCAGATCCAAGCACATCTCATCTAGGATTCTGGAGAAGGACCTTTCTCTTTTCTTTTCCGGCGCTGTCGGCTTCGCGGTCAAGCTCGGCACCTCCACAGGAGGGGGCGGAAATGTAGCCTCCTCGCCGCACTTGCGGAGCAGCTCAGGATCCAACGGACGGTTCGTCAAAGTTATGGGCGACACCTGGTGGTGTCCGCGCAGATCTTCAACGCTCACTAGCGCCTCGAGTTGCTGGCCGGCACCTGCGGGGAGGGTCTGGGGAACGGTTCCCAGAAGAAATCCTTCCCAATGCTCATTGCGCCGCATCTCACCCCACCCATCCAGTCTGTGCTTGAGCACCCGGGACTTTCCGATCCAGACATCGGGCGGAAGGTGGTAATAGTTTTCGTGTTTTGTCGACGGCTCCAACCAGAAAATCGGGCCAGCCAGGCACGGACTCCAGATATAAAAGCGGTGGACGGTGAGCCGGGTAGTGGCGCGGAGGTCGAGCCAGAAAGCGATGGCGGTACCATCCGGCACCGGGTAGAGGTTCGTCCCCAGATAGGTTGGTCTGGTGGTAAGTCGCAGTTGATGTCCATCTTCAAACTCTCTGGGGTACGCCACCGGGCAACCTACCGCCCGGAGCCGCAGGAGCAGGCAATGTTGCTGTAAAGACTGGTTTTGTTTGCTATTGGTCATTGTTTCCCCCCTCGACATGAAGGTTGTGAATGTCGTGAACGTCATGAACGTTGTCAATGTCGGAGCTAGGTTGTGCATCCTGCAGCAGGTCTTTGCAGAACGCGCAACCCGCGAGCGGGGTAAGCAGCGATAACGCTCCAAAGCAGCGGGCGAGCTGATGGACCTGCCGTACGGTGCTGTGATCCAGCAGCAATTCGTAGCCTGCAGCTCGGCGCGTCGCAAACAGACCCAATCGTCCGCGCAGAATGTCTCCTGCACCTCTGTCCGAAAGCACGATCGCTTCGCCTCTTGCGGCAAAGATGGTGTTGGCGAAGGCGGCGATCTGGCCAACGTATACCTTGGGGCGTCCCTCGTGGCATGAAGCCAAAACCGCCTCCAGCACAATCGCCGGCTGACCTTGCGAGCGGCTTGCCTTGTCGTCCTCATCCGCACATCGGAGGGCTTCCCTGAGGCGGCGCTGCAATGCGGGGGCACCCTCCAGGGTGGCCCCCAGGGCTGCGGCCTGCATGCGCAATTCCGGCACAAATTCCGGCACATCGAACCGCGAAGCCTTCACTTCTAAGTGTCGTTGCATGCGGAACGACAAAAAGCGCGACTGGAATTGATCCATAAGTTCTTGCCGCTCCTGAGCCGGCAGGGGGCGCCAGCCAACGTCCGATGGCAAGGGAACGCTCAAGCCGGCCCCTGCAATCGGTGCGCGCGAAAAAATCGCCACCGGATGGCGCAAATGGAAGAGCGCCCCGGCGCGTAGGATTTGTGCCTCGCTGTTGGTGACCGTGGAAAGCCAGGACGCCAAGGAGCGCAAACTGGTGGGGCGCACCAGTAGAGTGGGTGAGAATTCAGGCGGAAGACGGAGGAGATCGGCAATCGAGGGCTGGGCCAACACCAGTCCCCGCCGGCACATGCTGGCGAGCGCGTTCACGGCGCGGGAGTCCGCCCCGTTCGCTCCCCACAAATTCATCATAGGAGCAGCGGGGAGGGCTTCTGCCAACCATGAGCTGGCAGCGAAGTTGGCCAGCAAAAACGCGGTGCGTTCGTCAACCGCCAGGAGTTGGGCAAACGCCTGCTCCGCGTCGGCCATCAGGCTGGCAACGCTGCCGAAAGGATCGCTCCGCGCCGGCAAAACGGCTTCCAAACTGGGGTCGAGCGCTGCGCCTTTGTACCGGCAACCGTCGTGCACAAATTCAGGGGTGGTCACTTCCTTGCCGCCCTGGCCGATGACCAGGGCACCGCCGCGCAGGCGCTCGATGGCTAGGCCGTCGCTGAAAAGTTTTCCCAACGTTGCGATTTCCTGTACCTTTGGTCCGTTCTGGGGCATTTCACTTACCTTAGTAGGGTCTGTATTACGAGTCCGTCGTTTTCCTTGCCCGACCTCGATTCCATTAGCCGAGCCGGTTACAAGCTTTGCAGGTTTCATTTTTCTGCTCCTTATCTGTTGCTGCGAGGCCGCCCGGAGATGGCCTCTACCTGGAGTTCGATAGACCAAATTCCTGGTTTAGTTATCGAACCGACCTGTCCTCGACTCTGGCAGGCTTCCAATCTGTGCCGTTTTGCTGATTTGTTGTGCCACATTTACTTTCCGACCTACGACAAGCGACCTGTCTCGATATTCATTCACGTACTATTAATTCAGCCTTCGCTACACTGCTCTAGTCACCCACAGAATTGCGGCCGGCTGTTATCTGGCCAGCCCCCAACGTTCTCAGCTCCCCGCTACTATCCTTTTCATAGTTCAGAAATTTTTCATTGGTGATTTAGGGAGCTATCTCCTGACAGCGGGGCTGGAAACGGACCTGGGCCACAGCCCAATATGCGGCGCCAATCCCTTACCCGACAACTGGCAGAAAGCTGATTTTCGGGGTCATGGAATCAACAGCTTGAGGAGTGCCTTGCGGCACCCCTTTTGGCCGATGGTTTAGTTATGGTGGTAGCCTTTGAAAATGACGGCGCCGGCGTCCGTTTGTGCTGACCCCGTCCGGCAGGGTTGGACCTTCAGCTTGATAGCTAATTCTCTTTCGAGTGCCCCTCCGGGTTGGAACGTTCAGGAGGGGCCTGCGAAGCGTTCTGCAAAATAATCCGCTCCGGCCACCGGAAGCACGATACCGAAGTACTGCAGCCGTGCCTCAGTCGTTTCAAGAACACCATTGCGCAAGATGCCCCAAGAGTGCCGACGCCAAAGGCCGTCGTCACTAAGGGCGTAGCCTGTGGCGATGGCGATAATTTCGAATCTGCGTGCCTTCCAGACAGCCGCCACATTTTCGTGGCACAAGCTATCTTTCATAATCCTTAGTGTGATTGTTCGGAAGGTGATTCCCAAACCAGAACAAATCGACTACGTCCACTGCATAGCCGCGTTCTGCCAGTTTTGAAATGAGCCGATTTTCTCGAGGCGCAACTGCATTCCATCAAGGAAAGGCCGATAAGGAAAACACCGCCGCGAAGCCCCACGTTGCAAGTCGCTGGTTACTTCTTGGTCGCCTTGCCCTCCATGACGGTGCTCCAATCACCAGCATCGGAAGCCGTCTCGAACTTGAACGTGTACGAGGTGGGAGAAAGCACCTTAACGGTGTAGC
>JARLGN010000604.1 GCA_031292775.1 Acidobacteriota bacterium
CCTACGACGAAGAGCAGCTACCCAAAATCATTCTGGGACCTCCCAATGACGTGATTTTTCGCCGCTATTTGGGCGAGGACCTGACGCGTGAGCAGCTTGCCGATCTCGGAGAAGAGCTGGAAGCAATTTTTCGCCGCGAGATTGGTCCCCACGCCCGCGCGTTTCCGGGAGTGAAGCGCTTCATCAAAGAATGTGCCGCACAAGGGATCGCCATGGCCGTGGCTTCCGCCGCCATCGCCAAGAACGTCACCTTCCTGATTTCCGCTTTGGGACTGCGCAAATACTTCCGCGAAGTGTTGGCGGTGGACGAAATCACCCACGCCAAGCCACACCCTGAGGTCTACCTGAAGACAGCCGCCAAACTGGGAGTAAAGCCTTCGGCCTGCGCGGTCTTCGAGGATTCTTACGTTGGCATCGAAGCCGCCAAACGCGCCGGGATGAAATGTGTTGCCATCGCCTCCACTTTCCCGGCGGAAGATCTGCGCCGCGACTCGCATGCCGACCTGATTGTTCCCAGCTTCAAAGCGGTCACCCTTCAAACGCTGCACCACTTATTCAATGGAGCCGGCAATTCGCCGGACACCTCCGCGCCCTAGCGAAACGTGGTCGTGGGCCCGGCAAGAGTTCGGCTGTGTCAGGGCCGGACGCCGACTTTCCAGATGCCTTTCCGCAAGCTGCACCCGAAACCAAGGCAGGGCTATCGCAAAGCCTTATTGTAGGAGAGAATAAGGTCCATGGTGGGAAGGACCCGGGACCGGCTACGCATCTCGGGACTCGCCAGGTGGCGCGCTCGTCTGGCGATGCTCCCGGCACTGCTTTTCCTTGCCTTGGCACTGCCTGTTGCGCCGGCATTGGGAGCGGCGCGCGCACCTCAGCAGCCAGCAAACGACGCGACCCGCGTGGCGCTGCGCGTGGCGGTTGTGGACGAGAACGGGACCGCCGTCCCTTCGGCGCGCATCACGCTGACGCCCAAGGTGGGCACGGCGGTGCGCGGTGAAACTGATTACGCCGGCCGCAGGGAATTCTCCAGCCTGGTGCCCGAAACCTACGCGCTGCACGTCGAGAAGGAAGGTTTTTACGCAGCCAATCAGCCGGCAATTCATGTGGGCGAGGTAGCCAGCGCCGAGGTAACGCTGAACCACACGCGGGAGTTTTTCGAACAAGTGGATGTGGTCTATTCCCCCCCCGCCATCGATCCTGCCAAAACACAGGCTACGGAAACACTCCACAGCGAGGAGATCATTAACCTTCCCTACGCCGTGACGCGCGACATTCGTTATGCGCTGCCGATGCTGCCCGGGGTGCTTCAGGATTCCACCGGGCAGCTCCATGTGGACGGCGCCAGCACGCGCCAGGTGTATGACCAGATTGATGGTTTCAATGTTTCCGATCCCGCAACCGGCCAGTTCCTGATGCGTGTCAGCGTGGATGCCGTGCGGTCCGTGGATGTGGCCACCAGCCGCTATTCGACGGAACTTGGCAAGGGATCAGGCGGCGCCATCGGCTTCCGCACGGGCATGGGCGACGACCACTTTCGTATGACGGCCACTGATTTCTTCCCCAGTTTCCAGGACCGAAGGGGGCTCTATGTCAATAGCTGGACGCCGCGCGGCTTGATGTCAGGCCCGATCCGCAAGGGCAAGGCATGGTTTATGGATGCCCTGGAAGGTGAGTACGACCAGACCGTATTCCTGGAATTGCCCGCAGGCGCCGACCGTTACAATGTCGTGCGCGGAAGCAATCTCTACAAGGCACAGGCCAACCTGGCACAGAACAATAATCTGACGGTCAGCCTCCTGGTGAATTGGTTCAACTCTCCGCGTTCGGGGCTGGACCCGCTTGACCCGGTTTCCACCACGCGGCGGTACTCGGCGAATTCCTTCCTGTTCGGTTTTAGAGATCAGCACCTTTTCGAAAACGGCACGCTGCTGGAGGCGGGTGTGGCCACCAGCAGCATCTACAACCGGTTTGTTCCCCAGGGCACGCAAACTTACGTCGTCACTCCCAACGGAACCACTGGCAACTACTACTCCACCAGCCATAGCGAGGGCAAGCGCGCCCAGGGATTCGGCAACCTGTTCCTGCCGCCCCTGCATGCGGATGGAAAGCATGAGTTCAAAGTGGGTGTTGACGTGGATCGCCTGGCCGATCATCTGGAAACCGTCCGGCAACCTTACCTGGTTGAACGCAATGACGGCACCGTGTCACGCCGCGTTAGCTTTACCAACACCGCCCCCGTCACACGCCACAACGTGGAGGCAAGCGGCTACGTGCAGGATCGATGGTCGGTAAACCAAAGGTGGTTGGTGGAGCCGGGCGTGCGTTTTGATGCGGATGAGATTGTCCACGGGGTGGCAGCTTCACCGCGTATTGCATCCACATTCCTCGCGAATCGAAATGGCGATAGCAAGATATCGGCAGGCATAGGGGTCTATCGCGACACAAGCAATTTGGATACCCTGGCTCGCTCGCTGACGGGCACCCGGACGGACTTCTTTTACGATGCAAGCGGGGTAAATCTACTCCAACCGCCGGTCCTCAGCACTTTCAACATCAACGCAACCCCGTTACGCTTTTCCCTGACCACCAATACCAGCGTAGCGTTCGAACAGAAACTGCCGCAAACCACGTACTTGCGCCTTGAGCTTCTGGATCGCCGCGCCCGCGACATCTGGACTTTCGTCAATCCCGGCGCCCCCACTTTGCCCCCCGGGCCCTTCTCCGGACAATTCAATCTGACCAACAACCGCCGCGACCACTATGATTCCGCGGCCGTAAACCTGCGGCACGTTTTCAAGCAGAACCATGTTGTATTCGTCTCCTACACGCGTTCGCGGGCGCTTTCTAATGCGGACTTTGGATACAACATTGACAACGTGCTCTTTAGTCCGCAAGCGGGTGGCCCCCTGGCATGGGATGCCCCCAACCGGATCCTTTCTTGGGGATGGCTCCCCATCACTCACAAGGTTGACGCGGCTTACAATGTTGACTGGCGGAGCGGCTTCCCGTTCACTCTACAAAACGACTCGCAGGAGGTTGTGGGCCCGCCAGATTCGCGTCGTTTTCCATCTTACTTCTCACTCGATTTCAGCCTAGAGCGACGGTTCACCCTGCTGGGATTTCAATGGGCGCTGCGCGGCGGGGTTAACAATATCACCAACCGGGCCAACTATTCCTACGTTGATTCCAACATCGACTCGCCACACTTTCTCACCTATTCGGGATCTCCGGGCCGCGGCCTGGTGGGGCGCGTTCGGCTGCTGGGGAGAAAATAGCAGCAGTGGACATTCCCCCGACGCCCGTGTAGGATGCTTTCCAGCTTCCTGGCGTACCAACTTAAGCAGCAAAGCGAGGTCATGAATCATGTCCATTCTGATGCTGACGTTTGCAACATCCAGCGGTCATGTTTCTCCCCTCATTCCCTTGGCAATGGTGGGGATTGGGATCATTCTTTTCATTGTGGGCTTCATGAAATATCG
>JARLGN010000605.1 GCA_031292775.1 Acidobacteriota bacterium
ACAGGAAGAAGGCGGATAATGTGGCCGTAAATTCCATCCTTACTGCACACTGTTCCTTTGCGTCTGGTCCCCGGTTTTGCCTCCACGAAACAACGTCGATTTCTTACTTACTGCACTCCTTTGCGTCTGGTCTCGAGTTTGAGCCCCGCGAACCAAAAACCATGGGAGGCCTAAGTTTAGGCCAAGCACGACTTTGCGCTGGTTGGCGTAGTGCTTCCAAGTGTGGCGATGTCAGCGCACCTCGGCAGTTGAAACCACACAAGGATCCCTTTCCACACACCAAGTGAACGATGGCACGGGCTTACGCCCCGGCCAGAACGAGACTTGGATAATGGACTCGCCGTTGTGGGTGAAATTCCCAGTACTGCCTGCGTCCTCCACGCTGAGGGGGCAATCGGGGATTTCTCACCCCCGTTCACTTCGTCACTTTGTGTCTGGAACCCTTCCTTCTTATGACACCTTGCCGGAACAATCACACGGCGGCAGGGTGGTTCATTTCCCAATTGGAAAACGAGAGGAGAATCCGCATATGAGGCCTGTGAAGCAGCTTTGCTTGATTTTGGCATTTCTTTGCGCCCTCCCGATTGCCGCAGTGGCGCAAACTACGTATGGTTCGATTTCCGGGACGGTCACCGACCCCAACGGGGCGGTGATTCCGGGGGCGGCCATTGTGGCCACGCATGTCCCCACCGGGCGCCAATACACCCTCACCACGACCCAAGCCGGCCTATACGTTTTCCCTGACCTGCCCCCGGGTCCTTACACGCTCTCAGTCAAACAGGCTGGATTCAAGACCTATCTCCAGACGGGCATGGAGGTCCGCGTCGGCTTGCGCGAGGTTATTGACATCAAGCTGGAGTTGGGCACCGTGCAGCAAAGGGTGGAAGTTAAGGCGACGGCGCCTTTGCTGGAAACCGCCAACGCCACGCGTGGCACCAATGTGAGCCCGCAAACGTTGTCGAACCTGCCGCTGTGGAACGGCAGCTTGCGTCTGGCGAATTCTTTCGTAAGCTTAATGGCCGGGGTCAATGGCAATGGTGAGACAAGCATTAACGGTTCCACCGGTCGCGCCTCGGAAATCATGATCGATGGCGTCAGCCTGGTCAATCCCGAATCGGGGGGTGTGGTGTTTTATTTCCCCGGCTTCGAGGCCTTCGGCGAGTTCAAGCTGGTTACTTCCGGCTTCACGGCGGAAGATGGCCGTGTCGGCGGCGGCATCCAGGAATTTGTGACCAAGTCGGGTACCAACGCAATTCACGGTTCGGCGTTCTTTAACTTCAAACGCGACATCTTTGATGCCGTGCCATGGTCGACCAACCAGAACGCGGCTAACCGTACGTACAACGGTTCCACGCACGATAAGGCTTTTCGTCCCAAGGAACGCTACAATGAGGAAGGAGGCACGGCGGGCGGCCCGGTGTATGTCCCGCACCTTTACGACGGCCGTAACAAGACCTTCTTCTTCTTTACGTGGGTGGGCTTTTGGCAGCCGGCGGTGGTGTCGCCCAACGCCGGTGAGACCACGCCTACCGCAGCCATGTTGCAGGGCGACTTCACCGGTCTCTATGGGTCAACCACGCCGAAAATCTTCGACCCTGCCACCACCTCGGGCGGTGTCCGGCAGCCTTTTGGTACTGCCGGCGCTTACAACATCATTCCCTCCACCCGCTTCAGTACCATTGCCAAGAACATGATTCCGTACATCCCCGCTCCCAATACGGGTTCAGGGCTGATCGGCAACTACACGTTTAACTCCACGAGCATTACCACGGACAAGGTGTGGTCGATCAAGATCGACCATACGATTAAGACCCGGAATCGGGTGGCGTTCTTCTACACCCACCGGTACCAAACTGCCAATGGGGTTCAGTATTTCCCCGGCCCGCTGAGCAACGGGCTGCTGAGCATTAACTCGCCGCGCTACACTCGCGCTTACGAGGACTTCACGATCAATCCCCACTGGCTGATACACAGCTACTGGGGATTCAGCCAGGAGAACGCCACATGGACAAACCCGCTCCAGAACGGTTACGGCTCAAAGTTCGGGTTCAACAACCTCCTGGCGGGAAGCCGGCAGGACGCCACGCCAGTCATCTCCTTCCAGACCGATATGACCCAGCCTAACGCGTCGGGCGGGGCGCAACAGACCCCCTTCTTCACGTGCGCCACCTGCCTCACGTGGGGCATGGATCAGGGGAAAGTCAACCTGGGTGGGCAGTGGAACTGGACCACCACCGCGGGAGAAACGCTCACCTGGATCCGTTCCAAGCACGAGTTCAAGATGGGATGGGAGATCCGGCGCATGAGGACCATTGGCAATGACTGGGCCACGACCAATGGAACTTATGTGTTCAACAGCGCCCAAACCGCGGTTTCGAGTGGAAGCTCCACCACGGGCAACTCCTTCGCGAGCTTTTTGCTGGGAGATGTCAATGGGGCCGGACAAGGCGGCCTGCCAGTCTTTCAAGGGCAGACGCGCTATGGCTATCACGCCGGATTCTTCCAGGACACCTGGAGAGTTCGACCGAAGGTAACTGTGAATTTAGGCGTCCGCTACGAAGTGCCCATCGGCTGGCACAATGTGGTCGGCAATTACTCGTCGTTCAGCCCGACGGCTGTTGATCCGACGGCGGGTAATCTCCCCGGCGCCCTGATTTTCATGGGCAGCGGGCCGAACCGCATTGGCAGCCTGCGCCCCTATCCCACCGATTTTTCCAACATCGGTCCGCGCGCTGGATTCGCCTGGCAGATGACCAACACCCTTGTGGTACGTGGCGCGTTTGGCGTCTTCTATGAGGGCTTGGGCAACGGCGGTTGCGGCTGTGAGGACGGCTTCAGTGGCACCTTCTCACAGGCTTCGGATGGCTTTAATCCGGCGTTCCAGTGGGATGCCACCTCCACAACCACGGCTGGAGTCCATCCTCCAGCGAGCTACTCGCCGCCACCACAGACGGTTCCTGGCTTCGATAACTTCAACTCGGCGATCTATTGGATGGGGCCGCACTATGCCAAGGCGCCGCGCATCTACGACTGGAACGTGACTATCCAGAAGACCTACAAGAGCTGGCTCTTCGAAGCCGCCTATGTAGGCAACCGCGCTCATGGTCTCGCTTCCACCGCGGCCATCAATGCGCTTCCCACCACCCTGCTCTACCTGGAGACCGCGGGACCGGTCCAGTCGAATGGTTTGGCGGAGAATCTGCTGGGGTTGAACATCGCAAATACGGATATTTGCACCTACTCGACTGCGATCCCGTGTACCAACGGCGTAGCCAATTTGCCTTTCCCGTCTTTCGCCACGGGCTGGAAAGGCGGGGCGACACTGGCTCAGGCCTTGCGCCCCTTCCCTCAGTACGGCGACGTCCGTTCGGCCAACTCCGGGGACGGCCAGACCTGGTACGATGCCTTCCAGGGTAAAATCGAGCACCGCTTTGGCGACCTGAACATGACGGCAACCTGGGTCTTTTCGAAGACACTCGATCGGATGGCCTATCGGCAGATCTTTTACCAATGCTGCACGGAACAGACACAGGACGCTTACAACATCCGTGACTCCAAGACCTTCGCGTACGAGGACTTTCCCAACTTCGTCAACGTCATTCCGAGCTACCGTCTGCCCTTCGGTCGTGGCAAGAAGTTCCTCTCGAATGCCAATGGGATCGTGGATAGGCTCGTGGGGGGCTGGATCGTTTCCGGTTACGGTCAGTACCGCAGCGGCACGCTGGCTCAGATTACCAGCCCGACTAATTACCTGGGGAGCTACCTCTTTGATTACCTCACCAAGGCCAATTACAACGGGACGCCCATCAAGACCTACGTCGCCACGAATACGCTCGATCCCAACAACGCGAGCATCCGGTGGTACACCACTACCACCAACTCCAGCGGTGCCGTTACCGGCAGCGCTTCATTCACTCAGGCCCCTCTGGGAACGATCGGAAACACCTCGATCTTCAACACCTACTTCCGCAATCCTTGGTACCGGAATGAGGCAATTGCGGTCAACAAGGAGATCAAGGTTTGGGAGTCCGTTCAGTTCAAGTACTCTCTGAACATTTTCGACCCCTTCAACCGGACGGACTTCGGCGGCATCACCGGCACCATTAACAGTGCAAACTTCGGCCGGCCCACGGGCGCGCAAGTCGGCCCGCGCAACATCACAATGGGTCTGCAACTCCTGTTCTAGAAGGTCGGAAGACTTGGGGGGATCAAGCAATTCCCCCCAAGTCTTCCGCTCACGGGTTAACTGCCTCGAATCCTCGGTTGCACACGTCTTGGCCGGGAGGCCGCCGCCGCAATGCCTAATGCACGCTTTGAATTGCCTCGTGGTATTCCCGGATCTCTTCACGGGTCAGGTTGAGATAATCAAACCCCCAACCGCTGGGCCGGGGGTCGCCCTTTTCCGTCACCAAGGTCGGCTCCAGGTCGTTGCTCAGGTTCACGTTGTATTCGTCTGGAGGCATGAATTCGTTCCATTGATTAATGAAGAGAAAGTGGGGCTTATATTTCCGGGCAACTTCCCATTGGGTCCGGTAAGTCTCGCCGTAATTCTTGCCTGCGGCGTCCGCGGCAATCCAAACGTTAAGGCCCTTTGCCGGCGGGTGAATTCCAGGATAAGCA
>JARLGN010000606.1 GCA_031292775.1 Acidobacteriota bacterium
AAGAGAATGGTCTAGTGCGGTATAAATCTCATACACTTTTGACCCGTGCCCCGGAACCTGTTAGGGAACAGCTTCGCCACCTTCTGCTTGCTGAGATCAATCAGGGGACATTCCTGCGGGGATCAAAGCTTCCCGCCGAGCGCCAGTTGGCGGAGAAGTTTGGCACATCGCGGACTACCGTTCGCCAGGCGATTGAGTTCCTGGTGGAAGCAGGAACACTCGTTCGTAGCCCGGGGAAGGGAACATTTGTGGCGGGGGCGCCAAGCGAACCTTGGTCTCCACCAGACCCCTCCGCCCCTACCTCTGCGGACACCCTTCAGGGAACGCTGGCCTTTGTCATTAGCGAAGACATCTTCGAGTTTGTTCAGGTCGGCTACAATCGCATCCTTTTGGGAGTTCAAAAGACCTGCCAACAAAGTGGTTACCGGCTGCTCTTTCACGTGCTGACGGACGATGCTCCGATGGTGGAAAGCGGTGTTGCGGGGTACATGGTGGTGGGTGGCGCGCCGCGGAGATTTCTGGAGCGATTGCGGGCGGCTCGCACTCCGCTGGTGCTTGTGGACTTGTTGCTGGATGACCGCTCGGCATCGGTGGGCATGGATTACGCCGAGGGTATGCGTCAAGCCGTGACCTACCTTCATGGATTGGGGCACCGGAACATTGGTTTCATCGGGTTTCCTAATTCGGAGAAATACATTGCGTTCTGGCAAACCCTCGCATCACTGGGAATTCGCTACGAGCCCCGTTGGGTGGTGTTTCTCCAGCTTCCCGATCTTCAGTCGAGCATGCTCTCGGGATACCGGGCAATGCAGTCAATCCTTGCCGTGGAATCACTTCCCACGGCGATGATTGCCACCAACGATCTCGTGGCACTGGGGGCAAAGGACGCTCTCGCCGTGGCCGGAATTGAGGTGCCGAAGCGCATGAGCGTTATGGGCTTCGACGATCTGGGAGTGGAAACCGACCGGCCGCTTACCACCATGCGTACTGACTCCTCCGAAGTGGGCAGGCTGGCGGTGCGCACATTGCTCGACCAGATTCGTGGCGAGACCTCGAGCCAGAAACGCATTACCGTGCCAACCGAGTTGGTCATCCGTGAATCCACGGCTCCTGCTTATCAGAAAGAAGAGGGAACAGAACAATGATTCGTAGCTGGGACCGATCGCGCGCCTTGTATGAAAGAGCTTGCCACTCGCTGACGGGCGGGGTCAGCAGCCCGGTGCGCACAAAAGCTCCCGTGCCGCTTTACTTCACCAACGGTCAGGGCGCGCGCCTGATCGACGTGGACGGGAACGAATACATTGATTACCAGCTTGCCTGGGGACCGAATATCCTTGGGTATAACCATCCGCGCATGGTGGAGGCGATGCGGATACAAGCTGAGCGCCCCTATAGTTATGGCGCGCAGCATGAACTGGAAATTACCGTGGCGGAACGCGTTCAGGCCTACGTTCCCTGCGCCGAACGCGTGGCATTCACATCCAGCGGCAGCGAAGCAGTGCAGCTTGTCCAACGCCTGGTGCGGGCATTTACCAAGCGGCCCATGATCCTGAAATTCGAGGGCCATTACCACGGTTGGATGGACTCCGTGCTGCACAGCCATCACCCGCAGGCCGAGGAAACGGGGCCGAGGGAAAGACCCAATGTGGTAACGGAATCCGTTGGGCAGGTTCCCAATTCAATCGAAAACGTGATCGTGGCTCCGTGGAATGACTTGGATATTCTGGAGCGCCTTTTGGCTGAGCACTCTGATACGGTTGCCGCGGTCATCATGGAACCGGTCCTTTGCAACAGTGGTTGCCTGATGCCCAAGCCCGGCTACTTGCAGGCGGCGAAAGACTTGGCCCACCGGCACGGCGCTTTACTGGTGTTTGACGAGGTCATCACCGGTTTCCGCATGGCGCTGGGTGGGGCACAAAGCCATTACGGAGTTATCCCGGATTGCGCCTCTTTCGGGAAAGCCGTTGGGGGCGGACTCCCGCTCAGCGTGGTAGGCGGCCGCAAGGAAATCATGGAGCAGATGTTTACCGGAGGAGTGGTTTTCGGTGGGTCATACAACGGGAACCCCATTTCTCTAGGAGGCGCCAACGCGGCTCTGGAGGAACTGTCACGCGACAATGGCGCGGCCATCAAGCGTGCGAATTGCACGGGGGAAAAACTTCGCTCCGGCCTGCTGCAACTCGCGCAACAACACAAGGTCCCACTTCAGGTAACCGGCTACGGCGCGGCAATGTGCGTGCATTTCACCAGTAAAACCGATTTGGTTGATTACCGGGACACGCTGGCCGATGACTCGGAGCGCTTGCAGCGATTCCTTTATCTTGCGATGGAAGAAGGCGTAATCCTGGTTCCCGATGGGCGCATCTACCTTTCTACGGTCCATGACGATCGGGACATTGAGGAAACGCTGGCTGCGTTTGCTCGCGTCTTTGCCAAGTTGTAATGCACTTTCTGACGGTCTCCCTAACCGCGCACCCGCGCATTGAACAATTCGGGCTAGGGTTTCTCCGCCTCCAGCACTAAAACTCCGCCCGCCGGGAGGGACATCGTCACGGCCGTCTCTCCGTTAGCATCGGTACTGTTTACGGTAACGCCGGATAGCGCATTTACCACTTTCGTATATTCACCTGCGAAACTTACCACGACCGTTTCAGCTTGGCCCCAATTTGAAAGCACGGCAAAGGCTTTGCCCGGGCCTGCGAGGGTGCGGAAGGAGATTTGTCCCGAGCCTTTCTCCAGTTTCATTGGCATTCCGGCGTTAGCGGCGAGAGCGGGTTGGACAATCCACTTCTGAACCTGCTCATTATTCCTGCGCTGATAGGCGAGGGTAAGCGCTGTGGCAAAGTAGATGGCCTGACCTTTGCCGAATTGATGGCGAACCGCGAAAGGTCTGCCATCGCGGTCGCGGATCAGAACTTGTGCGCCCTTCATCTCGAGCGGTAATCGCCAAAGCTCTCCCGCTTGCTCGTTTGCGGCGGTGACGGAATAGGGCTTCTCCACCGGGTCGACCTCGCTTGCGTCGGCGCCGAACACATCGCCCAGCCCTCCGGGAATTCGGGGGCGTACCTCCCCGTACTCGTTTTTCCACGCCAGCAGGCCGTCAGCCCAAAGCGTTCCGCCGTTCCGAACGTATTCGCGAAGCGCGTGGACTGCCTCGTCATCGAGCGCGTAGGAATATGGCAGGTAGAGAACACTGTAGCGTTGCGCTGCCCCTGATTTCAGCGCTTGCAGATGCACGAAGTCCACGGGAATGTGTGCGCGGTGGAGCGCCGTATACGTTCCCTGGAGCGACCAAAGGGGTTCTTGTTCGCGTCTCGCTGTGGCTTGAGCGCGGCCGTCCATCTCAATCAGCAAGAGGGTTTCGGGGTTGTAGAGAATGCCCACTCGCGGCGCCACCGCCTTCGCCTGGGCCAGTTCGGGCAAGCGCTTTAGCGCGTCGGCGACTTCTTTTACCGCTTGCAAACGGGGCAATGGTTCACCTTCCATGTTTACCAAACCCCACTCGCCGCCCTCATTTCCCATCACTCGCGGGTTCCACATCCAGAAAACCACCGCGCGCGATCCTGCCCCGAAAGAATCCCAAATCCACCGCGTCACCTCGCTCTTCGTCGGATTCATGGCGCGGCCGCCTGTGTAAATAGTGGGCCCGCCCTGGAGCTCCGTCAGCCACCAGGGGCGCTCTCCTGATGCGCTGCGAATCATGTCCAGACAGTAGGCGAACGGCAATCCAAAGTCGCTGCGTTCGTATTCGCTGAAGTTCCAGGCAGGGTGAATCGAGCCACCCAGGAAATCCACCGTTGCCGCTTCTTTCCACGGATCTGAACCTCCAGCCGCCAGGTTGCGCATCAGAGATGGCGGATTGACATGGGTCGGGTGCGTGGTGTCGAGCGCCCAGATTTGCTGCTTGATCCAACGGAGGAAGTCGCACAGGTCATCGATGTTGAATTCCTTCCAATCGATGAACGAGTAGTAATCATCCCAATGCGACGTCCATTGCTCGGGGTCAAGCTGTACATCCGAAAAGTTCTGAAGAGGTTGGAACCAGTGCAGGTTCAAGCGGTCAACCGTGCCGTACCGTTGCTGAAGCCATTTGCCGAAGGCTTCCATCGTTGTCCGATCGTAGTTGACCTCCAGGCCGGGTTCATTCATCAGCAGCCAGGGGCCCTGCGCCGGATGATTCCGGTAACGGCCTACGACCTTTTCAATGTAAATCGCCGAACGCTCGCGCAGCTTGGGATCGTTCAGGTTCATCCGGTGGTGATAGAAAGGCGTAAGCTTCATCCAGCCGGGAGGATCTTCGGCGCACAGCGTGGCGGCAATCTTGATGTTGGACTCCTGCGCGGCGTCGTAAATCCAGTCGTAGCGGTGAAGATCCCACTGATCGCGTTCGCGCTCGATGTCATCCCAAATTATGAAAATGCGTGCGATGGTAAGTCCGTACTTGTGCATCAACTGGAAGTGGTGGCGGACGGTTTCCTGAGTATCGGTGCGGTTCAGGAAATACTCCGCCCCCAGCCGGAGCTGATCCGTTAGAGGAGCCAGTCGAGCGGCGGATTCCGTCTGCTGCGCTCGGGCGTTCGGGGCAACGGCGAGGACGAAAAGCGTGATTATCACAAGACTCAGGCCGATGCTGGCGGCGGCCCTTGGAAACATGAGTATCGTTCGAAAGACCCTGCGTTGATTGCCATGAATGGTCATAAGAGTTACACCTTATCAATTTGAAAAGGATGCTTCGACGCAATTCCCATCAGTGCAGCCGCCGGCCATGCCTCGTCTTACAGACGCAGGGAAGCTGCCCAAGGATCTGTTCACTTCACAGCGAAATTATCGAATTGCGCCGTATTCCAGCCTGTGCCGATGCCAACCATTCCTTTCTGGTGGGTCGAATCGGAAGCGGTCGCAACCGTGGCGCCGTCGATGCTTACCTGGATCGTTGTTCCCTTGAATGCCAGGGTGAGGTGGTGCCAGGTGTTCAACGGAAATGGGATCTTTCCCGATGCCAGCTTCGTTGTGGAGGGGGTGAATTTCGCACTATACAACTCCCACGTACCGTCGTGCTGGACCGACAGGACGTATCCGCTCGCCCATCGCTCCGTTTTTCCCTTGAACCAATTGGCGGAATCAATGCGCCCAGCCAGTGTGATGCTGCCTGTTTTCTCGATCAACACATCGGTGCTGACTTCGTAGTCTGACCAATCCGAATTGCCGAGCATGGTGAAAGGGTCAGGGGCGAGGTGGTCCCAGGCGATGGGGCGCTGGTCGATAACTTGACGCAGGCACTTGCCCGCACGGCCGCTGCAAGCTGCAACTTCGAAGGCTCCATTCTGATCGGCAAAGTACCTGGGAGACTTGCTGATGGTTGTGCTCTCGAAGTCATCCGCGTAGGGAAATGGGAACGGGGCGGGAGGTGGCGCGGTGGCCGCGCCTTTGGCCTGGCCCACTGTGGTGGTGAGCGAATAGATGGAATCCGGTTCCAGAGTGATGTGGAATGACCCTTCATGCGGAGTGATGTCGCTGAGCTTCTCAAATGTTTTGGTGGCGTTGGTTTGCCATACGTGGACCGTGCCAGTAGAAAGGCCACCGGTGATTTGGAACTTCACTTCTTGCGGTGCGGTGGCGTCAATCGTTTCCACAATGAAGCTGTAGTCGTTGCTGGTGGGACTCTTCAGTGTTACGTAGCTGCCGTTGCCGGCAAGGTACCCGCAGGCGCTGTCCAGATACTGCCAACCCGGTTGGGCGAACTGCGTGGTGTGGGCCGTAACCCATATGGCAGCCTGCACGTTGTAGTGCCCTGACCAGGGAGTGTTGGCGTACATCAAGCCGGAGTCGGGTGCGGCGAGGTTATCGTAATATGAGGTTATGGGACTCCACGTTTCCGTTTTGGTGATCTTGCCGTCAATGTAATTAGTGTTTAGAAATTTCGCCCAGATTCTCGCCCCCGGATTCCAATCGCGTTGAAGCATGGAACCGGTTTTGTCGAAAGGCTGGTCCTCGCTGGACCACAGAGGTGTCCCGGATTGCTCGGCTGATCCCGTAACGTAAACATTGCCTTTAACCCGGGCATAGTGTGCGCTGACCGCATAGACCGCGCTCTTTAATTCGGAATCACGCTTGAAGTCATCGACAATCTTCCACTGGTTTTCGTACAGATCGGGGGCAACGATCTTCGTTGTGAGGCCATGTGCCAAAAGGGTCTTCTTCAGCATCTTGATATATCCAACGTCATAATCCGTTTCGTTCCAGATGCCGACATACTCGATGTCCAAACCGTGATGCTTCCTCGCTCCCTCGATGAATTTGGCAATGTAATCCGCCATGTCCTGCGAGTAATACTTCCCATTTCCGATCCAACCGGGCGCGCCCCAGGGAAGAGCATCCAGGATGATCTTCGGGTTTCTGGCCTTGGCCTCCTTCATCAGCCACCACTCATATCCCCGGTCATAGTTCTCGTCGGTGCGGGTGCGCATGTGGCTGGGTTCGGACCCGTCGGTGGAATTCGTGTCACCACCGACTTCGACCTTCAGATGCTGGAGGGCCGCACCGTAGTTGGGTTTGAACAGGTAATCCAATATCTGGCTTCGCTGCGGTTCCGGGTAGTCGATCAGCAGGCGGGAAGACGCTCCGGCGCTGACAGCGCCAATCCCTTCGAACACCCTCCCAGTTCCCGTGGCATCGATCTTGATTTCAGTTTTCTGGAGCGGCTTGCGGCAGGAATTGATGGAAATGATCACCAGCAATAGTGAAAGTATGAGGGCATAACTTCGTCCCATGGGAACTCCTCCGGGTTTAGGTTCATGCCAGGGTTTCCGTGCTGCCACCTTGGCCGCGTCCATTCTACGCGCAACTGCGTCTTTTGGAGTTGCTTGTTTCCACTCCACGGGGCGATGCGACATCTCCTGCCGTAAAATTCGCTTGGGAATAGTTTTCGGGTTATAATCATTTCTGTTCAATAACATTCAAGGGCATTCCAAATCAAAAACGTCGAGGGCAGGCACGCCTTGCGAAGAAATGACTCGTGGCTTGTGTCCTGCGACTAGTCAGCGTGTGTGGAACCAGAAAGGACCGCATGAAAATCAAGGAAATCAAACTCTATGCAATTCGCGCCGGAAACACCGGTGAGCGGGGCGCACAATTTGGAGAATCGCAGTACTGGGGAGGTGGATGGCAGACCCAATCGCTGATTGCCAACCCCATGTCGGTTTACCCTCAATACGCGCGGATACGCACGCAGTGGATGGGTCCGGGCCAGGACCCTTATGCGATTGAGATCCTCACCGACGAAGGCGTGACCGGAGTCGCCACTAACTACGGCGGCGGCCCCTTTGCTTGCGGGGTCATCGAAAAGCATTTTTCCCGTTTCCTGATTGGGCAGGATCCCTTCAACATCGAACTGATCTGGGACCAGATGTATCGCTCGACAATGCCTTACGGACTTGGCGGGGTTACAGCCATGGCGATGAGCGGCGTTGACCTGGCGCTGTGGGACCTGATGGGCAAGGCGCTGGGCCAACCGGTCTACCGCCTGGCCGGCGGCAAGACCAAGGAAACTATCCCTTGTTACATCACCACTCATCCGGACTGCGTGAAGCCGTGGAAAAACCGTGGTTTCCTCGGCGTAAAAATTGCCGCGCCGTGGGGCGCTGCCGACGGACGCGACGGCTTGAACAAGATGCAGAAGTGTGTGGAACAGACGCGCGCGGAACTCGGCAACGACATGGAGATCATGATTGATTGCTACATGTCGTGGGACATGGAATTCTCCTCGCGCCTGGCGCAGCGGGTCCGCGACTGCGACGTGAAATGGTTTGAAGATCCTTTGCCTAATGGATGGGCGGAAGGTCTGAACGCCGAACTGCGCAGCCGGGTGAATCCCATTCTGGTTGCAATTGGGAATCTCGAGTTTGA
>JARLGN010000607.1 GCA_031292775.1 Acidobacteriota bacterium
CGAGGCGCGGTGGTCCCGCCGCCTCCGCGACCGCAACCGCCTCCAGTTCGGCCACCGACCGAGCCCCCGCGGCCCTTGCCGCCGCCCGTGGTCAGGCCGCTGCCGCAGCAGGTTGTGACGCCACCGCCGCCACAGCCGCGTACCAAGCCGACCGAGTCCCGCTGGGGAATGTGGGTGGCAATGATCGTGTTGCTGGTGGGTATTGGTGGTGGGGGATTGTACATCGCCACCCGCCAGTCCACGCCAATACCACCCGTTTCCGCAACTCTGAGCGCAACGCTGAGCGCAGATCCGACCACGGTGCAAAAGGGCCAGTCCGTCACGTTGCACTGGTCTTCACAAAACGCCACCGAACTGGACTTGGAACCGGGAGTTGGTAAGGTGCAGACGGAGGGTTCCACGTCCGTCACGCCCGAGGACACGACCACCTATACGCTGACCGCCACTGGTCCGGGCGGATCCCAGAGCCCAACGGCGCGCGTCAATGTGTTGGCCCCCGAACAGCCGCCCCCGCAGCCACCGCAGCACCAGAACCCTGAGCCTCCGGCCGACCTGAACCGGCGTGACCATAAAACAAAGCCCGTCCATAAGACCGAGGCCCCGGAACCCCCGCCCGCGCATACTCTGGACCCCCATGCGATCAAGGCTAAAATTACCATGGGTGATTTCCACTATGGGCGGGGCGAATACGATGATGCTATCTCCTCATACCAGGAAGGTTTGAACCTTGATCCTTCCAATAGCGCGCTTCGGCAGAAACTGGAGGGCGCCATCAAGGCCTGCAAAAAGGAAAATGCAATTCTGAATGAAGGGCTGAGTTGTGGGTCGCGCTAAAGGTCCTGAGTAGAGTTGAGTTTACCTCATCAAATGAAGGGCCTGGTGGCGTAAAGCCGGCGCGATATCAAATTGATCCACTAACCGACCTTGACGAGGGTTCGTCGATAGCGATATAAAAGGGGCGACGTCAATCTCAGGGGCCATACACATGTGTTCGCAACCAGGGGCCAGGTGCATTCCCAAAGCCATCGCGCTGCTGTTGGCGTTGATAGCCGCCGTCGCCCTTTTTCCCTCGCTTGGAAACGCGCAAAGAGCCGCCAAAAAGCTCAGCAAACAAGATGTGATCGATCTTCTGACCGGCGACGTGCCCAGCGATCAGGTGGCGCAGGAGGCGCGGAAATCAGGCATTTCCTTCCAAGTTACCGCCTCCGTGGCCAAGGAAATTCATGATGCTGGCGGATCCGATGATTTGATTCGCACGCTGAGAACGCTCGCGGCCTCTGCCCCGGCGGCGCCGCAGACCAACCTGCCAGCAGTCCATTCATCATCTCCCCCTGTACTCGTGATTGAGTCCAAGCCTGGCCGGAGCCAGGTTTACGTTGATGACGAACCCGTGGGATCGACGAGCCAGCAGGGCCGCCTGAAGTTGACGCAACTTCCCCCGGGAGATCACCGGGTGCGAATATCGCTGAGTGGCTACGAGGATCGGGAAGAAAACGTTACGTTGATCGCTGGACAAACGGCTACGGTTGACGCCCCTCTCAGTCGGGTTGCCGCGCAAGAGGTGACCCCACCGGCGCCAAGTCCCCAGCCGGAAGAGCCCTCCACTCCAAGTACGGGCCAACCCGGTTTCCTGGGTGTGATGGCGATGCAACCACAGCCGTCCGGCGCGCGCGGTGTGGTGATCTCTGGCGCTTCTCCGGGATCTCCGGCGGAACAGGCGGGACTGAAAGCCTACGACACCATCCTTGCTATCAACGGGCGGCGGGTAACCACATTACAGAATATTCACGATGCCTTGCTTGGACATCAGGTGGGCGAATCGGTGCAAGTCACTTGGTACAACGGTTCGAGAAATATCACGCAACCGGTCCAACTGGTTGTTGCTCCCCAGCAAAGCGAGATCACCCCGCAGCCGCCACCGTCTCCGTCTCCCTCTCCGGGCAATTTCCCGCACACGGGCGTCGTGACTTTTATGGTTGGGCACGACCACCAGCAGAATGCTCAGAATTACTGCATCGGGATTATGACGATCGGCAATGGAATGATCTATTACAAAGGTGTCAGAGGCAATGGTCCCGTTCACAATTATGAAATTCCCCTGGACACCATTAAAGAGGCCCGCCGAAACACACTGTATCTGGTTGCAATCGGGGGGTTTCATATCAAGCTCAAGAAGGGCTCAAATTACAACTTCGTGGTTCTGAACCAACAAAACCAGTACCAGCCCCCGGACGCAATTCTGGCCGCCATCGATAATGCCATGGGGCGGTGAACTGCCCCGCCAGCGCATAGCCCGCCGCTTTTCAGCCTGAATTATTGTGAATTCACACAGCTCCGGGACTTGCTGAGCGCAGGGAACGGGTCTTCTCCAGCGGGCGAGTGCCCAGGGATGAAGCGAGAAGCTCAGTTTCTGAGAGATAATTGAAAGCCGTCAAGTTCATGAAGCGCGCCGAATTGATGCGTTCTCCCACAACATTCGCGAAGTATTGCAAGATGTTTGTCAATTTCAATACGGTCGAGTTTTCTGGCAATCGCAGCCAGTGCCGCGTGACGAGGGAAGCGAACAGTATCCGGAAGTGGAGGATCAAAAGTTCATCAATAGGGTTGAAGCGTTGGTCGATGTTGGAAGCATTTTTGAGAAGGTATGTAACCGCCAGGAAATCACTCCTGAGCGTCATACTCAGGTGCAAGTACTCCCCAGAAGACCCGAATTCTTCAACACCCTTTCGGATCAGGGGGAACTCCAAACGATTGTTACTTACAATCGCCTTATGGAACTCTGTAGTAAACTGACGCTGCAAGCGCTTCTGGCAGACGGCTTGGAGGCAAAAGAGGAGGATGACCGTGGATACAATCATGATCAGGATAGCCACAGACATGATTCACCTCCCTGCGGATTTCTTTTGCGATTTCCATTTTGGGTCCCGATGAGGCTGCTGGTACACCCGTGGTTCCCGTTTTCAATGCGGCAACTGTTGAGGCATCACCGGGACCGGCAAACTCCTGAAGTGGTGCTGCTCTCTTGCTCCTCCAGGGGAGGGCGGGTTCCTGAGCCGTCGGCCGGGCCGTGACAGCTCACCCCTTTGGGGCCGGCGGTCAGGATTCATCCTCTTTCGTCAACCCTTGGTCAAAAGCAAAGAGTAGCAATTCCAAGCGGTTAGCCACTCCAAGTTTGTCAAAAACGCGGATGAGGTGATTTCTAGCGGTGTTCTCCCTCATCCCGAGCTTCTGCGCAAGGTCCCTGTCCGTATAGCCGGCGGCCACCAGAGCTATGACTTGGCGCTCACGGGTGGTAAGCCCGTGGCCTTGTCGGCCCACGGACGGGGTGTAGGAAATATCCATCTCTGAGGCTGCTGGCATACCCTCCAAAACGCTTTCTTGCCCGACCCACCACGGACCGCTCTTCACATCACGAGAGGTTTTCAAAATAAAGTTCAGTGAGGGGCTGGTATGGCGGAGTTGGGCGACTGGCGCTCTACCCCGCGAGGTTAAACAAGTTAAGCATCCAAGTGCTTGTTCATCTTCCCAATTAATAAAACCGCGGACTGACCCCGCTCCACGCGGAGTCAGTCCGTGCCAATTAGACCAGATGACGAATTTAAGGGCCTCGACTGGGAGCCCTCACTTAGTAAGGCGAAAAAACAGGGGGGAATTTGCGCGGGAGGAAAGAATTTTTTTTAATGTAGGTGCGAGTCGCAGTCCTGGAGCAGGGTTTCGGCGCGGGCCAGCCTGACGGGATCGGCACGCGGGCTTCTGGAGGCAATGATCTGACGCCAACTATCTACTGCACGCTGAGCGGCAACCCGCGCTTGGCTCCAGTTGCCGAACATCACCTCAATATTTGCCAGATTCTGATAAGCCATGGCGCGTGAACGGGTTACACGGTCGAGGTCGGACTCCGCCGCGGAGGTTTGCTCTGCCCGGGCGATGGCTCTTCGCGCCGTCGCGACGGCTTCGTCCTGGTCACCATGACGGGCCAAAATCTCCGCCAGTTCCTCCTCGCTGGCCAGTGCTTGTGAGACCAAGCCGAGGTCCGACGGAGTGCGGGCGAGCGCCTTCTCGGCATCGGCAAGAGACTGCCGAGCTTTGGCAACCGCCTCATCACCTTTTCCCAAACCTTCCAATCGCTTGCTTTCGTATTCCTCGACGGCCGCCAGGGTTCGCCAGTTGGCAATGGAGCGAGGGTCGGCCGCGCAGAGCTTCTGCAGGATTCCGTCCGCCTCTTGCAGATTCGCCAGGGATTCCGCCCACTCCTCCTTGGGAAGGTCCATGGAGGAGTGGTACAGCAGCGAATTGGCAAGATCATATTGGGCAAGCTGGTTGTTGCGGTCGGCTTTCGCCAATTCGCGGGCAATTGCGAGCGCCTTCCCGTTGTATTTGCGCGCCCCTACGATATCGCCCAGGTTGGGATAAAGTGGGTTCCCCAACACGCTGCCCAGGTTGCCATAAGTGATCATCAAGCTGCGGCGAGTCAGGACGTCGGAGGGGTTGCGTGCCAAGGCTCCTTCCATCAGCGTCACCGCGCGCCGGAATAGCTCCGCCGCCTCCTGCAGCCCACCCCGCGTATTCCATACCCGGGCCTGCTGGCTATAGGCTGTCCCGAGATCGATTTGCATCTCGGCGCTGCCTGGGGAAAGTTGCAGCGCCCGTTCCATATCCTGGGTCTGCAGTTGGCTGAAATGGAGTGCAGCTCCGGAATCGGTGGTCAGCAGGGTGGTCACCATCACCGAGTACACCTGGCTCTCAGCGAACAGGCATCGGGGATCCTGGGGACTCAGCCGCACCAGCCGTTGTGCCGCCGGCAGTGTCTCCCGCATCATCGGCACAACCCGCGGTTTTTCATTGGTCCGGGCGAGCAAGGTTGCCCAATTGACTTTGGTTTGCACTTCCTGCAAGAGGTAATCCGCACGATCAGGATCCCTGGCAAGCAGGGGCTCAAGCAGCGCGGCCGATTTCTCATAATTTGCCAAAGCGCCCTTGGTGTCACCCAGATTGGGCAGAAGAGGGTAACCCAGAACGTTGGCGACCTTGTAATAGGATGCGGCCAGCATCAACCGCACTCTGTCGTCCTGGCCGGCATCTTTGGACAAGTCCTCCAGAAAGCGGAGCGTGGTCACGGCGATCTGGCGACGGGCGTCAGTTGCGCCGGGAAGCTTCTCGATGGCCTTGTTTACGTCGAAGAGGGAACTGTTGGCCAATTCCAGCATCTGGGCCAGACGGCGCTGGGAGCGATCCTGTTCGGCTCTGGCGACCTGGGCTTCGGCCTCTGCCCTGGCCGTTTCGCGCTCGGCAAGTTGTCTCTGCCCTTCGGCGCGCTCGCGCTCCCGGTCGGCCAGTTGCCTCTGGGTTTCGGCACGCGTGCGCTCGTGCTCTGCAGACTGCCGCTGGGTTTCCGCGAAGCGGCGCGCGTGCTCCGCCTGGCGAGCCTGCCTCTGTGCCAGAACCATTCCGCCGAGCAGGCTCAGGAAGATCAGCCCGGTTGCCGCCAAGGCCAGGCGGTTGCGCCGGGCAAACTTGCGAGCGCGATAGACCACCGAATCCTGCCGGGCGAGGATGGGGCGGCCGGCCAAATAGCGCACGATATCGTCGGCAAACCGATTCACCGATCCATAGCGGCGTTCGGGCTCCTTGCGCATCGCCATCAAGACGATATTGTCCAGATCGCTGTCCAGACGCTGCATTCCGCCTGCGGCCCGGGCAACGGTGCTGGGGCGTGGGGTACCCGTTTGGCACACCACGCGCTCAATTTCCACGGGGCTATGGGTGGCAATCCGCTGGGCACGGCGTCCTGTCAGCAGTTCAAAGAGAATGGCCCCCAAGGCATAAACGTCCGCCGCCGTGGTGATCGTCAAACCCCGGATTTGCTCCGGGCTGGCATACTCCGGGGTGAGTGGGCCCATCGTGGCAGAAGTGGAGGTGAGTCTGGGATCATTGCCGGGATCCAGCAGCTTGGCCACGCCGAAATCAAGCAGCTTGGGAATTCCCTCGGCCCCCACAAAAATATTGCCCGGCTTAAGATCGCGATGGACTACCAGCGCACGGTGGGCATACGAAACGGCCTCGCAAACCCGGAGGAACAATCGCAGACGGGATTCCAGATTGAGGCCCTGCTCGCGGCAGTAGGTGTCAATCGGTTGCCCGTGCACATACTCCATGACAAAGAACGGACGTCCGTCCGGAGTCGTGCCCCCATCGATGAGACGGGCGATATAGGGATGCTCGAGGCTCGCTAGAATCTGGCGTTCATGGCGAAAACGCGCCAGGACTTCCGAACTGTCCATACCGCGCTTGACCACTTTGATGGCCACCAGCTTGCGGTACTGTTCGTCGTCGCGCTCACCCAGGTACACTGATCCCATGCCGCCGCGCCCGATTTCCTTCAACAGGCGGTACGGTCCCATGCGCGTGCCGGCCAGCGGCGCGTGGTCGTCCAACAACGCACTGACTTCCGACTCAATGGCCGCGGCGATGGCGGATCCGCCACCTTCATCAGCCCGCAGCAGGGACTCTATCTCGGCGCGCAACCCGGCATCTCCGTTGCAGGCGCGGGCCAAAAACGCATCGCGCTCGGCAACCGCCAAATCGGCAGCCGCAAAGAAAATCTCCTGGATTTGGTCCCAGTTGTTGCCTGGCACAGTCTCTCCTTCGAAACGATGGGCGCCACACTGATCAGGCAATAAAGTTGGAAAAAGTTTGCAACCCGTTTCAGGCTTTCTCGTCAGGAGTGGCTTGCTGATCCAGAGCACGCTGCAACCATGCCTGGCCCAGGCGGAGATGACGCCGTACCTCGGTGACGGGAAGCTTCAAGACCTCGGCAGATTCCTCGGCAGTCATTCCTCCGAAGAACCGCATCTCAATCAACCGCGCCTTCAGGGAGTCGTTCCGCGCCAATTGTCCCAGTGCATCGTCAATGGCGATGATCGTGGAAGGCTCGCTTACGGGCACGCCGGCAGCCATTTCCAGGGACAGATTCGCTGCTCCACCCCCGCGCTTCTCCGCGTTGCGAGTCCGCGCGCGGTCGATCAGAATCTGGCGCATGACTTGCGCCGCGACGCCCATGAAGTGCGCGCGGCTGCCATAATCGGGTTGCTCCTGTTTTACCAGCCGGGCATAGGCTTCGTGGACCAGGGCGGTCGGTTGCAGCGTATGGCCAGGGCGTTCGTTACGCATGTAGCTCCGCGCCAACCTTCGCAGTTCGGGATAAAGCAGGGATACCAGACGGTCGAGCGCGGTCTTGTCCCCTGAGGCGAACTCATGCAGCAGAGCTGTAATGGGCTGCTCTTGCGGCAATCGCGACGTGTTATCGGGGACTTTCATTGGCCTCTTTCCACATATCCAAAATGTACCCCGGACCGCTGAGCAATGCAACTGTAAGTAATGATGGCATTTGCTGTGGCCCCGCCATCTTGGCCGTGACGGCTCACGGCCGGGACGCCCCTCAAGAATTCGCCAGAAACCGTTTGAAACGTGCTGAAACATCGGGAGCTGACCCCGGCCCCACGTGCCCGTGGCGAGCCCCGGACCAACAGGACAAGTCGTTACGCATCGGTTAAATCCAAAATCCAAAATCCAAAATTCCTACGTCCAGCGAAACCAGCGCAATGCCAATAAGTAGCAGACAATGCCCCAAAGGCCAAGGATGAGCAGGCGTCCGGATTGGTGGGTGAGGGGCGCACCTTCCAAAATCGCGGCTCGAAGCGCGTCATTTAGCGCGGTGAGCGGCAGGGCCTTGATCAGGGGCTGAAGGATGGCAGGGAATCTCTCATAGGAAAAGAAGACGCCGGAGAGAATCCACATGGGCATCATCACGAGGTTGATCAACCCGCTGACGGTTTCGATCTTCTGCGCGCGGCTGGCAGTGAGCAGCCCCACGCCGCCAAAGCAGAGCGCCCCGAGCGTGCTGATGGTCAGGATGGAAATCCACGACCCCGCCACATGCATATGAAATGCCATGGCGCCGAATCCCAACAACAGCGCCAATTCCAGTAACATCAAAACCAATCGGCTGCTGGCCAGTGCCAACAGAAAGTCACTGCGGCGCATGGGGCTGGCCACAAACCGTTTCAGCAGCTTGCGCTGTCGCAGATCCACCAGCGCAAAGCCGATTCCCCACATGCCGGAATTCATCAGGTTCATGCCCAGCAGGCCGGGAATCAGGAAGTCGATATAACGTGCCCCGGGTTCGCTGGAAATGCGGCCGGAAGTGGGGACGCTGTTCTTCCTTCCCGCGGCTGCCTGGAGAGCGTCGTCCGTGGTGCTGCGGGCTAACACACTTTCTGGGCGCGCCGGATCATAGAGATACTCAAACCCGCCAGCCTGCGGCGTTACCACCAGGTCATACTTTCCCAGTCGGAACTGATTGAAGGCTTCCGGGGCCGGCAGCAAAACCGCCTTGACCGTGCCTGCCGCGGACGCCGGACGGAGCAGTTCCATGGCATGTGCTGCCCCCGGCCCATCCACCAGCGCTACGCGGATTATGTCGGCGGGCTTGTTGCGGAAGGCAATCCCCAACCCCAGCGCCAGGAGAATGGGAAAGATGAATACCCAGAAGATGACTTCCGGCTCGCGGTACATTTCCTTGAGCCGCGCCAGCAGCAGGAGTTGGTAGCTTCTCCAGCGGCCGGTAATCGGGAGACCGGGTGGTCGGGTGATCGGGTGAGCGGGAGATTGCGGGATCGGGCGATCCCGTGATCCGATGATCGGGCGAACAGCAGAAGCGGGGGAATCGAGATTTGACACTTGAGACCCGGAGCCATGCTCGTCGGATCTCGGGCCTTCGACCCTTGCGTTTCGGTCCTCGCGATCCTCTTCGAATTGATTGTTCATCCGATCACCTAATTTCAACGCACGCCGGCGGCATAAAGCCGCCTCTGCAAGCTGTCTGGATATGGAGCCATGTCTACGCTTGCCTCTTTGCCGAATCCAAAATCCAAAATTGAAAATCCAAAATTCTGTCAGTCTTCCCGCAAGTGGCGGCCGGTGAGGTGCACAAAGACGTCCTCCAGGCTGGCTTGGCGCGTGGTGAGGTGCAACAAGTGCCCGTGGCGATTCTGTATGGCCGCGAGCAGGGCCGGAATGGTCTCATGGGGTTCGCGCACACTCAGCACCACTCGCCCATCCTCCTCGTGAATGGCTCCCACGCCGGGCAGAGCACGCCACGGTTCAAGCTCGCCCGCGACGATTCCCGTGGCATCAAATTCCACCCGATGGTGCGCGCCCAAGCCTTCGATCATCTCCGACGGTGTGCCGCCAGCGATGGTGAGGCCGTGGTCGATAATGGCCAGGCGGTCGCAAAGCCGCTCCGCTTCGTCCATGTAGTGGGTGGTTAGCAGGACGGTGCCGCCCTGCTTTTGGAATTGCCGGATTACATCCCATAGCTGGCGGCGGCTTTGGGGGTCGAGTCCCGTGGTGGGTTCGTCGAGAAAGAGTATCTTGGGATTGGCCACCAGCGCCGTCGCCACTGCCAGCCGCTGTTTCTGCCCGCCGGAGAGTTTACCCACCCAGGCGTCGGACTTTTCCGTAAGCGCAAGCTGCGCCATGACTTCCGCGATGGGGCGCGGGCGGCGATAAAAGCTCGCGAACAATTCCAGGGTTTCATACACGGTCAGCTTTTCCGCCAGACGCGTTTCCTGCAGCGAGATTCCCATCAACTCGCGCACTTCGCGATTGTTCGTGTGCCAATGGTGTCCGAGTATTTCGATTTCGCCGGAAGTGGGTTCCAGCAGGCCTTCCAGAATTTCGATGGTCGTCGTTTTGCCCGCGCCATTGGGGCCGAGCAGCCCGAAGCACTCGCCGGCATAGATTTCCAGGTCGAGCCCGCGAACGGCCTCAATGTTTCCCTCATAAGTTTTGCGCAGTCCCCGGCAGCGAACGGCAACGTCCATGGACTGCATCATAGCGGATTGCGGGTGCGGAAATCTACCGTGGCTGATTCAAACTCGGACGGACTGGCGGACCGGTAGGCGCAGACGCGCGTAGTTTGGTGTCTGCGCCTGCCAGCGGAAGAACTGTCTGGGACACTGTCCCCGTCCCCCAAAAAGAAAGGGTACCTGACCCCCTTCTCCTCTTGACCCCCTTCTCCTCTCTTGGGTCTAGTGTGCTCCTTTTCCATTTTGGGAGCCGGGGTCTGGAGGGGAATAAGGGGGTCAGGGGGAATAAGGGGGTCAGGGGGAATAAGGGGGTCAGGTACCCTTTCCACGTTGCTCCAGGTGGCGGTGAATAAAGGGTACCTGACCCCTTTTCTCCTGTAATGAGGATTTGAGACCGTCAAAACCCTCTCCAGACCATCGTAGGTGGTGTCCACGCAGATTTTGCCCCCGGAGTCGGGGGTCTCCTGGCCGCAAAAAGGCTCCTGACCCCTTTTCCTCCTCTCTTCTCTCCTGACCCCCTTCTCTCCCCAGTTCAGGTTCGAAGTTGATTTCGAGCGTCCGTCAGCGTTTTTAAGACTTGGTTCATTGTGGTTTTGTCTGCCCTAGCAATTGCGTGCCGGGCGGCATGTTTGACCGCGTCGATGGCCAATTGCAGCTGGGTAGGATTGAGCTTGGAGGTTTCAAGTGCATTGGCCACAACGCATCGCACAATGTAATTAGCAGAAGACAGAAAACTAAGGAGCACCGGAAATTGCCGGCGGTCCCCGAGCGACAGGAGAGTTCCGGAGAAACCCACCTTTGCGCGTTCAGCAGATTCAGACCTTAACGCGTTCTCAATCGTCTTCCTGTACTTCCGCCCACCCAGTTGAGCGAGCGATTCCGCGGCATAACCTCGAACCAATGCATCATCATCCTGCAAACGTTTGATGACGGCTGGAATAGCTGTCCTGTCTCCTATTTGAGCCAAACTCTCCAGCGCGCAAACCCGTACTAACGGGACACGGTCGCGAAGAAGGGGGTAGAGCCATGTAGCCTTGATGGCCTCCCCTTCATGAAGAACACCCAAACATTCAGCTGCGCAGCCACGGACATAGCTGTTTTTATCGGATACGAGATTCCGCACATTCTCGTCCAGTTCATTAAGGCATCGTTCCTTTACAACGTCTACGACAGTTGATCGCACACTAGGACTGCGATCAGTCAGGTACCGTTTAATCTCGTGAATGACCTGCGGCCCGCCAGCACTCGCGATGGCCCTAACCTTCCTTGAACGTTCAACCACCCCACCCTTCGTCTCCGCCATCAGTTTAATGGGCACCGATTACCTCCATTCTGACCCTGTGCTCCCCGTCACCTCTCCACTCGTTCAATGACTTGCCGAGAAAAGGGGTCAGGAGCCTTTGTTCTTGGGGGAGGGGCTGATTGAACGGTGTGATCACGACCACAAAAAGGCTCCTGACCCCTTTTCCTTTGTTCTTGGGGGAGGGGCTGATTGAACGGTGTGATCACGA
>JARLGN010000608.1 GCA_031292775.1 Acidobacteriota bacterium
ATGTTCAGCGCATGTCCGATGCAGGAGCGCGGTGCCAGCGGAGAGCCGGAGAGCCGCGCGCACGGTTCCCATTCATCCACCGAGACGGGGTCGACAATGTAGGCGTTCACCCCCGCTTCCCGGGCGAACTTCAGCGCCAGTACCGCCCCCAGGTTGCAGGCGTGTTCTCCGCGGCGCGCCAGGCGAAGTTCCTCCACCATCGCGTCGTCCACCAGGTAGGTGCCGCATTGCATCGGCGGCAGCAGTCCGCCTCGCCCCGCCGTCGCCGCAAAGCCCTGCAAATCGTGCCCTGCCGCCTCAAGCTTGCTACGGATTTGTCCTGCGCGGTATTCCAGTTGCGCCAGTGCGGAGTGCCCCCGGAACTGCTCCAGTTCCGCGTCGCCATGCCGGATGGTGCTGACCCACTCCGCGCCACTCCGGGTGAACACTCCAAGCTTTGTAGAGGTCGATCCGGGATTGATGACCAGGACACGGCTGCTGTCGTTCGGCAACACACACCCCCAGCCCAGAAAGAACGAGTTTACCCTGTCCCGCGTGCCGCGTCCCAGGCGCTCACTTCCGGTTCCTGTTTTGCAGCCAGCCGCCCCTGCGCCTCGAGATATTTCAGGCCGCCGGTCCAATCCGTGCTACACTCAGTGCAATCGTAGAATTCGATTAGAAGTCCTTGCCTGTTCCGAGTTACCGCTCCACACGCAAACACTTCCACATTGCGTTCGCGGTAAATCAGTACCACATCAAGGAGCAACATCATGGAAACAGGCACAGTCAAGTGGTTCAATGACGCCAAGGGTTTTGGATTTCTGAGCCGTGAAAACGGCGAAGACGTCTTCGTTCATCACACCGCCATCCAGTCGAACGGCTTCCGTTCGCTGCAAGAGGGCCAGAAGGTTCAGTTCAACGTGACCAAGGGTCCCAAGGGCTGGCAGGCTGAGAACGTCCAGGTCGTCTAAGCATCAACCAGAAAGCTTGGAATCAAATAGAAAAGGGACGGCAAATCTGCCGTCCCTTTTCTGCGTTTGCGCTCTTTCCCGCGGGCTTATGCCGCCGGCTTCAGTAACTTTTCTCCGCCTTGCGGAGGGGGAGTATGCATCGACGCCTGGGTTGTTTCGTGGGTGCCCAGAAAATCGAGTGCGCTATTAATTGTGTCTTCGAAGCGCCCGCCTGTCTTGTGCGTGGCCTTGACGCCTTTGGCGACCAGCTGGCACATCTCAAAGCGGTTCATCCCCTGCGCAAGTGCGCGATGGATTTGATCAGAACGCATGACTGACTCCGGTCAACAGGTACTGTCAACGTGTGATTGCAGCGTGTGCTACGGAGCTCGTCAGGAGCGGTGGAACGGCCGAAGCCGAGCAGGCTTTTCTAAATTCGTCTCTGGTTCAATTGTACGCTGGAAACAGGTGGAACGCCGCTTTTTACGCGGGTTTCTGCCCTGCCGCCGCTTTCGCACGGGCGCAAACCCTGTTACCATAGAGGTCACATCGACCCGCTTGCCGGGAACCCTTGAAGAGATTGCAGCGAAAGAGGTTAGCAGTGGCAGACACGTCCAAGATTGAAGACAAGGTGGAACGCAAGAAGATCAAGCGCGCCGCCCGCAAGAAGGCCGCCCCCAAGGCGAAGAGGACCACCCCGCGCGGCACCAACAAGAAGAAAGTAAAGAAGCTCGCGCGCGGCCAGTCCAAGCGGTAACCGGCTGCAGCAGCATTCGAACGGGGAGCCGGGCTGGCTTTTTCTTATGTGTGCCAGGCTCGGCTCTCTACTTCACCCTCCCTTTGAGCTTGCTCTCATTCGCTCATCTGCCCGAACCCAGGCTGCACGGGAAAGTGTTCCACCGGGGAATTCTCAACCTGTAGACTGCGGCGAAGGCGTTCTGAACCGAAACCCGGGGGAAGTCCCTTTCAGGACCCCGCGATCGACAGGATCAGGAGAACCGCGCTGCTTCGCCAACTGCTTGCCCGCAAGTCCATCGATAAGCTGATCCGCGACTCTGAGGAGCCCGAACACTCCCTGAAGAAATCCCTCGGCCCCTGGTCGTTGACCGCGCTGGGCATCGGCGCCGTAATCGGCTCGGGCATCTTCACGGTCATCGGCACCGCCATGGCCGGACAAAAGTTCGACGTCCCCAACATCCGCGACACGCCCCTGCTCCATTACCTCATCCATCACACAGCTCTCGCAGGCCGCCCCGGAGCCGGACCGGCGCTGGCCCTCTCGCTGGTTCTGGTAGCCATCGTTTGCGTCTTTACCGGCCTTTGTTACGCCGAGCTCGCGTCCATGATTCCCATTGCCGGGTCGGCCTATACCTATACCTACGCCACCCTCGGCGAACTGGTGGCCTGGATCATCGGCTGGGACCTGATTCTGGAATACGCCTTCAGCAATATGAGCGTCAGCGTGGGCCTGTCAGCTCACATCGTCGACCTGCTTGACTGGTTTGGCTTCCATCCGCCCGCGCAATGGATATCGCCCGCATATCTGCCCACCGGCCTTCAGGACCTGGCAGGCAACGATCTCTACGCATCCGGCTGGCACTTCGGCTTCAACATTCCTGCGTTCCTCGTCGTAATGCTTCTCACCGTCATCCTCGTCCGTGGCATTCGCGAGTCGGCCCGCACCAACAATATCCTCGTG
>JARLGN010000609.1 GCA_031292775.1 Acidobacteriota bacterium
CGGGTCTGTAAATAAGGACCGGGTGGGATCCCCCCCCTGTTCGCCATGGTGGATGAGGTAGAGATAACGAAAGATGCCAAACAAGACGAACGGGATGGTCATCTCCAGTCGTTTGCCGGGAAATTTGCTCTGGACGTCTGGCGACAGTGTGTAGAGCGCATACGAAACCACCGTGGAAGAGGTGACGATGCTGATCAACTGGTCTAGAAAATAGGGCGAGTAATCCGCCAGGATGGCCCGGTGGTCAGAGGCGCGCCTGCCCAACAGAACGAGTTCATGGCGTCGTTTGCTGAGGGCAATAAAAAGCGCCAGCAGCGTGGTACACACAATCAACCACGGGGAAATGGCAACGTGTATCACCAACCCACCGGCAATCACTCGAAATAGGAAGCCTGCAGCCACAATAAAGACATCCAGAAGGGAGATTCGCTTTAGAAAAGCGGAATAGAGAATATTGATCGCGAGGTATGCCACAACCATTCCAAAGAAGCCGCGACCAAGCCTCCAGGACTCGATCAGGCCGATGCTCCCCAGGATTGCGCCCACAACTGCCGCCGGTGTTGGGCCGACCCGGCCGGAGGCGATCGGTCTGAGCTTTTTGATGGGATGGTGGCGGTCTTCCGACGCATCGCAGATGTCGTTCAGGACGTACATGGCGCTGGAGGCCATGCAGAAAACCATAGCGGCCAGCAGAACCTGGCGGCACCGGTCCCAACGTGTGAGGCTCTGAGAGAAAATCAGGGCGGCAAAGATGAATCCATTCTTTACCCACTGCTGCGGGCGCAGTGCTTCAATCAACGCCCAAATCGCGGATCTGCGTGTGGCGGAGGCAGTATCGTCCGAAAATGAAGTTGTGGGTGAATCCATTTCAACCCTCGGGTGGTGGTTCAGTTCGATCTCGTAGCAGCGAGTTGATCTCGCCACATGGCGGCGTAAAACTTCCTCTGTATCAAACTGTACCGCTACCGACTTCCAAGTCACCTCTTACCGTGCAAGCCAAGTTGGTTAGGCTGCCAAGGTCAACTCAGGGTAACTGAACGACCTTGGTTTTTCAACGCGAATTGGCTCACCGGCTCGGTTTGGGGCCGGAGACTCGATGAAATCAAGGGACCATCCAACTCAACCAGTAAGCTTGCGCAAAGGCGATCAAGCAGAGCAGCAGAGCCAGGAATAAGCTATGGCCGAGAGTGGAGCGCACCACGTCACCCTCATGCCCCACCAGGCCGACGGTTGTCACGCCCACGGCAATATTCTGCGGGGAGATCATTTTTCCCGTGACCGCCCCGGAGGTATTGGTGGCGGCCAGCAGGATCGGGTTCACACCAATCTGATGGGCGGCAGCAACCTGGAGGTTTCCGAAAAGGAGATTGCTGGAGGTATCACTGCCGCTCAGGAAACAGCCGACCCAACCCAGGAGTCCGCTGACCAGGGGGAAGAATTTCCCCAGGCCCGCCAAGAACGCGCCCAGCGTGTAGGCCATGCCGGAATAGTTGTAAAGATACGCCAAGGCAACAATAGGCCCGACGGTCAACAGGGACATTCGTAGCTGGCGGAGAGTTTTCGTTGCGGATTGGGCAACGGCGCGCGGTGGGACGCGGAATAGCAGGGCGGTCAGGAGCACCGCCACGACGCCCGCGGTTCCCGCCGCCAGGGGTTGAAAGGGGAATACGGCGGCATAGGCTTTGTGGTAAAGCGTGAGGAAGACGGCGTTGTGCAGGTGAGGAACAAACAGGTTTTGCTGGCCCCGAGTGAAAAGGTGAGCGTAAGACCAGGAAACCATCACTGCTGCCAGCAACCCCCAAGGCGCCCAGGCGGCGAACGATTGCCTTACCGTCAGGCTGGCTTCCGGCGTGGGAGGATTCCCAGCTCTCGCGGCGATGGCGTTAACGGGAGGCGGCACGGGTTTCCAGAGGTGCAAAAACCCAACTACGCAGGCAATGGAGAACATGGCGGAGACGATGCCCGCGGCATAGGGTCCCCAGTAATTCGAGCAGACGAACTGAGCCGTCGCAAAACTCGCGCCGCCTACCAGTGCAACCGGCCACACTCTCTTCAATCCCTTGCCACCAGCGGCAACCCAAGCCATGTAGGCCGGCAGGATCAGGGAAAGGAAAATCAGTTGCCGCCCCACCATGGCGGAAAGCTTCATGAGGCTCAGGCCGGTCACGCCGGCCAACGCTACGATGGGGATTCCAAGGCCGCCGAACGCTACCGACGTGGTGTTGGCGATCAGTGCCAGGGTAACAGCCTTGCGCGGTGTAAAGCCCAGGCCAAGCAACAAAAAACCTGCCACGGCGACGGGAGTGCCAAAACCCGACGTGCCTTCCAGTAAAGCGCCGAAACAGAACGCTACCAGAATGGCTTGAATGCACGGGTCCCCTGAGGCGTGTTCACTCATCCATCGGCGCAGCAGATCAAAATTGCCAATGTCGACTGACAGATTGTAGAGCCACAGGCCCGCGAAGACCATCCAGAGGATGGGCCAGACGGCATAGGCGAACCCATACAACCCGCTCAAGACCGCCAACTCCACCGGCATGCCCCACAATAAAACGGCCAGGAGGAACGTGGTCGCCAAGCCCACGGCGGCTGAAAGCGCTCCGCTCTTGCGCAGGCCACCCATCATGATCAGCACCACGGCCAGCGGCAGGGTGGCAATGAGCGCCGAAATCCCGAGACTGTGCACAGGCGCCAGCGGCTGGGGCCATAAGAATGCAAGATCGAACGAGTGACGACCAAATAGTTGGCTTGCGCATTGCAGAGCTCTGAGGTCGGGGAAAAACAAAGGAGTAATCAGCATGAGTAATTTCACTTTATGAAAAGCTGTAGAGATGTTCCAATTCCTGTTTGGTAAAGCCCACCAATTCCGGCTCAATCGCGATGGCCACGCCGGTGCGAGTCCACACGGTTCTCCTGACGTGCCGGGCCAGTGCGATTACATCTTCCGCCGTTGCGCCCCCCTGGTTAAGCAGCACCAACGGTTGGGTCTCATTCACCTGCGCGCCGCCGATGCGATGTCCCTTCAGTCCGCAGATTGAGATCAAGAAGGCCGTGGGAACCATAATTCTGTCTGCCGTGGGAAATCGATTCCGTATCTCTTCCAGTCGCTCCAAGTCCTGCGGTGGAAAGTTGTGTCGGAACTTCTCTCGCAGCGCCTGATATTCGCTTTCGAGCAGCGACAGATTCTTGAAGAATGATCCCGCATTTCCGCCCTTCTCCTCGCGCGGGAAGGGAAACTTCCGGTCGCGGATGGAGATGATCGCCTGGCGGATTTCACCGAGCGAGGGCTGCTTGATGCCTTGCTCTTCGAAATAAGTCCGCACATCCGGATAATCAAGCTTGGAATTCCCGTGCCTGGCGAGGCGAAGGGTAAGCCGCACAATGATCAGTTGGCCTCGCGCGGTGGTATTAAAGATGCTGCGCCGGTAGCCGAATCCACAATCGGCGGCGCTAAGTACCTTCACCTCGCCGGTGGAGATTTGCATCACCTGCGCCGAACGCACGACGTCGCTGACCTGCAGGCCGTACGCCCCAATGTTCTGTACCAGCGCCGCCCCCGCCTGTCCGGGAATATGGGAAAGGTTTTCAATTCCCCACCAATCGCGCTCCACGGCATAACAGACCAGATCGTCCCAGGTTTCTGCAGCGCTCACTTCCAAGGTCACGGCCTCGGAGTCTTCATTTAGGGTTTCGATCCCACGGCAAGCCGGATGAACTACCACGCCCTCATAGCCACGGTCACTGACGAGAATGTTGCTGCCGCCCCCGAGGACGAAAAGTGGCAGCGAGCGCGTGCCAGCCAGTTCCAGCACCTTACGGAAATCCTCCATCGAGGTGGCGCGAGCGAAATACCGGGCGGGTCCGCCAATCTTGAAAGTCGTGTAGGGCTTCAGTGGTTCCGCTTCTTGCATCGCCAGGCCGGTTGGGTCTAATGGAGAAGACATAAGGCGTGATTGTAGCAGGTCGATGGAGGCGTCGCTCGTGGCCCGTCTATATTTCCCCAGCAGAACTCTCTTGAGGATTTAGCCCGCACCGCTTCCCAGTTCCTTCATGCCGGTTCGATCCGATACCGCTCGCCGGCCTTGGTGGAAAATTGCACCGTGTTGCCCTTTGCTGAGACCGTGAGCGGCTCCTTTTGCCCCACGCGTGTAACCGCGACCCGTTTCCCCGGCCAGGGGTTTTCCAACCTGGCCGTTGCCCCTTTTTCACTGAGCAGCGTCACATCTGAAACCGTTTTGCCGTCGTACGTGGCGCTGAGCAGGAAGGCTCCGGCAGCGCGCAGGTTGCGGAAGCTCGTGCGTCCCAGTCCCTGGGTATTGGGGAACAGGCGCAGCGTGCCCGTGTAGCTTTGAAACATGCATTCATTGAGCACACCCGGCAGGGATAGGTTTTCTGTCCATATTCCCATGGGCATCATGAAGTCGAAATTGGTGGTGTCGGAATAGCGGCCATCAATCTGCCGCACGCGGTCACCAGCGGTGCCGTTGGGCAGACGGCAATATCGAACTTCTTTCTTGAACGATTCAACATCCAGCATCCCCAGGCGCGCGAGGGTCAAGGGCAGGTAAACAAGATCGTTGCCGCCTTCCAATCGAATTGTGCGCGCCGTGCGACGGGCGATTTCCAGGTGCTCATTATGGTGGTCGATTCCCACCTGGTCGCCGGGAAAAACGGGCGCGAGGGTGACAGGAATGTTGTAAACATGTTCGACCGGCGCATTCAGCACATCGAGCCAGACTTCGCCTTCGGGTCCCTGCGCTTTCGGATAGGGCGCCAGATTCTGCCGGACCTCAATCCACCTGGCGCGGTCGCCCTCATCGCGATCGAGAATTTGTGATGCCTCCAGCATCGCGTCGAGCAGGAATTCCGACAGCGCCAAATCCATAATGCAGTCTTTGTTGAGGCGAAAGTCAACGGTGCACCCCCAGTTTTCCGGTGAGGCGCTGGGAACAATGTGGTACTTGCCATCGCCTTCCTTCTTTACAAAGGCGGCGATGAAATCGGTGGCGGCCCGCAGCAGGGGATATACACGGCGAAGAAAATCTTTGTCGAGGGTGTACTGATACTGCCACCAGAGGCTCTGCACCGTCCAGGGAGTTTCACAAACTTCGTAACCCCAGGGTGGCGCGGGATAAGACACCACCTGGCTGGGGACGGGATAGGCTGAGTGCGGGAAAAATGCGCCGGGCATGCCCATCTTTTCCCGCGCATAATTTTGGGCCAGGGGAAGGAGGTTTTCCACCAGTTCCACATAAGGAAGATTCTGGTCCACGTGGTTGCTGGAGAAGAGTCCCCAGAAAACCTGCTGCGTGTTGTAATTCATGTGGTAGTCGCCGTGCCACGCGGTGCCGATCTTGCCGCTGGTCCAGTTGCCAAACAGTCCCGGCGCCACTTTCCCTTCACGCAGGCAGCACGCCAGGAAATACTGGTTGTGGTACCAGATCTTTTCCAGTTCCTTGTCTTCAAATTCCACCGCCGAGCGTGACCAGAAGCTTTTCCATGCGCTTTCTGTTTCGCGGGCAAGTTGTTGGGAAGGAATCCGTGAAAGGCGTGTGGCTTCTTTCCTGGCGAAATTGACATTGTCCGCATGGTCGCGAGGCGTAAAGAGCGTCAGATCCAACCGCAAGGGCTGCGCTTTTTGGCTGCGGAGGAAAACGGAGAAAGGGCCGCGCACCTGATCGGCCGCCTTGTTTCCCGGTTGAAGCTGCCTGAGCCTGTCTTGAGCTTCAGCAAGACCTTCAACTAACCATGCGCCTTGCACGCGGCCGCACAGCGCGAAGTTGCGGTCTTTGTCGGTGTGCGCAGGATTCGGATTGTCTTCTGTTGGTACCGTGGCGGGAAAGTGCTGGTAGCCGAAGAATTCCCCCGAACCTTCCCCAGCGCTGCCATCCAGTTCCGGCGGCGGAAGCTGGGCCTGCACGTCAATGTTGGGGTAGTAGGCAATGGAGACGACCGGCGCAGTCGCATCGCTCCAAACCAGTACGTGGCCTGAGTTCCAGTTCACGAAGCACCACATCGTCACCTTCTGGCGATGGCCGCGAAGATCATCGTGATCAAGTTCAAGGGTGAACATGCCATTCGAGGGGTCAAGGGTCTGCCGGCGGATGTGCGCTTTGCGGGCGTCCCAATGTATCCACACGATTCCGCACGGCCAGGGGCGGGGCCACGATTTCCGGTAGGATGAAGCCACTTTGGCGGTGTAGTCCCGAAAAGGGTCGATGCGGGATTCGAGATAGAGCATGTCGGGCTTCCCCTGGCGCTTCGCCTCTTCACTGGCGCGCTCCCAGAGTTTCAGCAATTCGTCGAACGGCAGCACGTGTTGATAATGGTCTTCGCTGACGCGGATGTCCCACGAGTCTTCTTTCCCCAAATGCAAACCCAGCGCGTCAGGCCGCACCGTGATGCAAAGTCCGAGGTCGCCATTGCCCAGCAGCATCCCTTCAAAAAAATCCGGCGCGGGCAGATCACGAACCAAGGTATGGCGCTTGGCAATCTGAAACCCGTCCAAACTGGGGCGGTCGGAAATTGCTCGCATCTCTGCGGGCAGAACCCCGGCCGTCGCCGTTGCTGCCGTGACTTGGAGAAATTGTCTCCGATTGGTTTTCATTGTGGGCCTCCAATAGGCTGATGAAAAAGGGCGTAGCGGCGGCTTTATGCCGCCATCGTGTGTTGAAATCATTAGATGGGTGGCGGGGTAAACCCGTCGCTACGCCGCACCCAACAATGTTTTCATCAGCCTGCCAAGCCGCACTCCTGAGTGCTTTAGGGATTCAATTCCGGCAACACGCATCGGAATCCAAGATCCTCGTTGCTGAAATCCGGCTTGTTGTAGGTGCGATAGGTGACGCGGGCGGATTTGGCAGGACTGTTGTTTGCCGCGCCGCGCAAGACACGGTTGTCCCCCGTCGCGGGTCCGGTGGGATCTTGCGAAGGGCTATTCTGGTAGTAATTCTTGTCGTACCAATCATTCAACCATTCCCAAACGTTCCCCAACATGTCGAAGAGCCCGGGAGTGTTGGCCCTCTTTTGAGCGACATCGTGAGGATGCTTCCCGCTGTTGGCATCGAACCAGGCAATGTCATCAATATTTCCGTATCGTGATTCGGTGGATGAACCGCGCGCGGCAAGCTCCCACTCCGCCTCGAAAGGCAGCCGGCCCCCTGTCCACGCACAGTAATCGTACGCGTCATGCCAGGTCACCACGGCCATCGGCATGTTGTCATCGGCCCATCCCGTGTTCGATCCCGGGGCTGTCGGCATTTGCCTGCCTGTCGCCGAGGCGAAACGTTTGTAGGCGCCAACCCTGACCTCTGTACGCCCCATCCAAAAACCTTTCGAAAGGGTCACGGAGTGCTGGGGTTTCTCGTCTACATCACAATCACTGTCGCCGGGAGAGCAACCCATCATGAAGGAGCTGGGTTGGAACCATACATAAGAGAGGCCGTCCTTGGGATTCTCACGCACTTCGCCGGTGCTCAGCGAAGCGGCAGGCGCCGGGGCGCTAACTTCACGCACAGCGGCGATCAGGACTTCGTCCGCCCCGACGACGCGCATGGTATCAAGATATTTCGGATCAGCGATGAAGTCGATTCCGTGGTGCCTGACCAGTGCTGCTGCGCGCTGACTGCTAACTCCACCAGCCACCAGTTGCAGCACTTGACTCTTGCTGAGCGGTTTGGGCCTGGCGTCCCGCACCGCCTGGATCAGCACATCCTGCGCACCCGAGCGCTTCAGGGACTGCAGGTAATCTTCCGTAGGTTCAAAGTCGATGCCGCGCTCGCCGATTTTCTTTGCCAACGCGCCATTGTCCATTCCGGCCTGAACCAGGTCCATGATTTGGTCTTTTGCCAGTGGCGCGTTGGCCTGCGGTGAGGCCGCCAGGCGCGCGAGGGAGGCGAGCATGAACAAC
>JARLGN010000610.1 GCA_031292775.1 Acidobacteriota bacterium
AAGCTTACGCGCAGGTGTTCGTTTTCAAGGTCCTTTTCCGAAGCATGAACAGTGGATGCCGGTGGTGCGCCTGCCTGCACCTTTCGCAATCGAAACTGCCGATACCCAAAGGCGGGCACTGGCGCGGTGAAGACCAGCTTGACGCGATGGTCCGTAATCGTTGAGGCCTGTGTCCATTGATGAGGAATGGAATTCCCCCGCTCATCTTCAAGTAGACTGACTTGCGTTTGCGCCTGGTCGGCAAATTCAAAGCCCAAATCGTATTCGACGTTCAGGTTGGCATTCCAGGCGTGAGGATTGAAAACAACCAGGTACTCGGAATTCGGGTCAGTGGCTGGGATTTGCCAGGCGATTGCTTGCGCAGCACGGTTGATGGCCTGATCCGCCACCTCCAAGGCATACCCGTATGCTGCGCGTGCCACATCATAATGCTCAGGAAGAGCTGTCCCCGCCAGGCTATCGTGGAACTGCATCAGCAGGACTTTCTTCCAGGATTCCGTAAAATCCGCCGCGGGATAGTTTGCCCCCGCCAGAAGTGACGCGAGTTCGGCCATCTTCTCACCCGTGGCGAGAGCCGCTTCGACGGTGCGATTGTCTTTCTTGATTTCCCATTCCGCCGTGTAGCAGCCCACGGCAACATGTTGAAGCTCGTCAGCAACGATCGGCAACTTTGGGAGTTTTCCGACCTCACTGAAATACCGGGTTGGGGTGCTAAAGAGTACCGCCGGCGCGCCTGGTTGCTTGAGTAAATAGTGAATTGATCCAACATCCTTTGTCGTCGGACCGCCGCCGTGATCCCCCACTCCGTAAAACGCCATCAGGTCCTTCATCGGCCCAGGATAGTCCGCCATGATTTGGCGCAGGCGGCTCGAGATGCTCTCCGACCAGGTCAGATAGGCAATGGGAATTCTGTACGCCAGCACCCGCGTGCCGTCGGGGCTTTGCCACCAGAACAGCGGGCCGGGGAGAGACTTTTCGTTGCGGAGAGGACGCATGAAAACAAAGCTGGTCATGCCTTGCAATTTGAGAATTTGGGGCAGCGTGCCGGGATGTCCGAAAGCATCGGGATTGTAAGCTGTCTCCACGCGGCGTCCGAACAATCGCTGAAATACCTGCTGGCCGTAGAGTCCCTGTCGCACCAGCGACTCGCCGTTGGGGATATTCACGTCGGGCTCAACCCACCAACCGCCCACAACATCCCACCGGCCTTCCTTCACCCGCTGACGGATTTCCTCCATCATCTCCGGGTCAGCCTGCGCCACCCATTCGTAAAATTGCGCCGAACTTGCCGTGAAAGTGAAATCTGGATCTTTGGCCATCCGGTCCAGCGCCGACCGGAAGGTGCTCAGCACAACGGACATCGACTCCTGCCAAGGCCATAGCCAGGGTGCGTCAATATGAGCGTTTCCGATCATGTGGAAGCGATATTGCGGGGCCTGCGACGGCCACGAATCCAGCGACTGACCAACAGCATGGCTGCCGGCGAAAAATGAGGAAGTGAAAATCAGAACAACTATCACATACGAACAGGCTCGATGTGAGGTCATCAACTGCCCTCCAAGGGCGTGAAATGTAACACGACCTGGCATGCACTTGCACGTTATCTCGGATCGTTGAAGTCAACTCAGGAGTTTTTATCGTTGCCATCCCACCTTTGCTCGTTATCTCACCACTGCTGTCCAAATTAGCAAACGCGCCGCGTGGCGACCAAGGTTTGCCTCGTGCACGATCACGAATACGGCGCCAAACCAACGATTCATTCTCCCTCGCCCCCTTGGGGGAGAGGGGGGACCGCAAGGCGGGGGGTGAGGGGGTCTTTACCAAAATGGAATTCGTTCGACGGAGCAGCAATAGCAAGGCAAAAGGCAAAAGTGAAATGCCCTCAGCGTCAACCGCATCTCAGTAGGCCCCAGAGTCTTTGACCCCCTCACCCGTCCCGCCCCGGCTGATGAAAACGCCGGTTGCGGGCCACCCTCTCCCCCAAGGGGGCGAGGGACGTAGATTTCAATCGATCTCCGCTGGAAACAGGTTGGCTTGACCGCCAGCGTGCGAAAGAGCCCCAGCTTCCCCGCGCCGCGAGCACTCACGCTGCACCTCATTCCCAACCTGACGCAATCTGTTTTGGACACGAGTGTTATCTCATGCCCCCCTTCGTTGCTAGCATGGATCTTGCAGTAAAGTCGGAAAATGATATAGTGCGTGGCCATGCGAAAGACAGTTCTAATCAGCGACTACGTCTGGAAAGACTTGAAGATTGAGAAGGCTATCCTGGCACGTGTTGACACTGGCGTGTTGGTCTCCACCACCGGTACGGAAGATGATTTGACCAACCTTGCACCGGAGGCCAATGGAATCCTTACCTGCTGGAAACCTGTCACGGCCAGGGTCATCCAGGCTGCTCCCCATTGCGTTGCCATCGGGCGGTTTGGCATTGGCCTGGACAATATTGACGTCGCGGAAGCCACCCGGCAGGGCATCGTGGTGACGAATGTTCCATCTTATTGCGTGGAGGAAGTTTCCGACCACGCGCTGGCCTTACTGCTGTCCCTTGCCCGCAGGGTGACTTTTTTCGATCGGGCCATCAAGTCAGGGGTTTATGACCTGCAAGCAGGGACGCCGCTTTTCCGCGTGCGGGGAAAGATACTGGGCATTGTCGGGTTCGGCAAGATCGGCAGAGTGCTCTATCACAAAGCGCGGGCGCTGGGATTGAAGGTAATTGTTTTCGATCCCTATGTCGATCGCGCCTCCCTGGGTGGTTTCGATGTCGAGCTTGTAGATTTTCCCG